>JAYTHS010000034.1:0-6903 GCA_043732345.1 Frankiales bacterium
CGGGCCCGGTCCGCACCTGCGTGGGGTGCCGGGAACGCGCCCCCAAGCCAGCCCTGCTTCGTGTCGTCGCGGTCGCCGGTGTCCTCACCGTCGACCTCACCGGTCGCCTGCCGGGTAGGGGCGCCTCCGTGCACCCCGACCCGTCATGCGTCGACCTCGCGGAGCGGCGGCGAGCGTTCCCGAGGGCCCTCAAGGTCACCGGCCCGCTCGACGTCGGCCCGGTGAGGGAGCACCTGCACACCGTCCACCAGAGAGCTGGGGAAGCCCGACCATGAGCACTCGATGATCAGCGACAGATGAGCACGCCCATGCAGTAGTACCGACGGCCAGGGACGGACCCGGGCCACGAAGGAGCACAGTGCCCGGCAAAGCCCGCGTCCACGAACTAGCGAAAGAGCTGGGGCTGGAGAGCAAGTCCCTCCTGTCCTGGTTGAAGGACAACGGGGAGTTCGTCAAGAGCGCCTCCTCCACCATCGAGGCGCCCGTCGCCCGCAAGGTCCGTGAGGCGTTCCCGGCTGCTCCCGCTGCCCCGGCCCTGGCAGCGCCGTCCGCGCCGGCATCCGCCCCGGCCGTCGGCCCGGCGGCACAGGCGCCCGTCACCCCCGCGGCTCCTGCTGCTTCAGCGGCGCCTGCCCCGAGCGCCCCGGCCCCCGCCGCGCCGGGCGGGATGCCGTCGCGACCGGCTCCCGGTCCACGGCCCGGCAACAACCCCTTCACTTCCCCCGCCGACGGCACCCCCGGCATGCCGCCTCGCCCGGCCGCCCCGCGTCCCGCGGCGGCGCCTGGCCCGGTGCCCGGCATGCCTCCGCGCCCGGGCTCTCCGGCCGCGATGCCGCGTCCCGCCGGTGGTCCCGTGCCCGGCATGCCGCCGCGCCCCGCGGCCCCGCGTCCCGCTGCGGCTGGCCCCGGCGGTCCCCGCCCCGGGCCCGGCATGTTCGCGCCCCGCCCGGGCGGTCCGGCAGGCCCCGGTGGCCCCGGCGGTCCCCGCCCAGGACCCGGCATGTTCCCGCCCCGTCCCGCCGGCGCCCGTCCGGGCATGCCCGGTGCACGCCCGGGGGGCGCTCCCGGCGCCCGTCCCGGTGGCCCGGCCGGCGGTGGCTACGGGGCCCCGCGTCCCGGTGGCGCACCCGGTGGCTTCGCCGGTCGCCCCGGCGGAGGTCCCCGTGGTGGCGCAGCCCGTGGCGGTGCGACCCCGGGCGCCTTCGGCCGCTCCGGCGGTGGACGTCCCGTCCGCGGCCGCAAGAGCAAGAAGCAGCGCCGTCAGGAGTTCGACAACCTCGCCGCGCCGTCGATGGGCGGCGGTGTCGCCCGCGGCAACGGCGAGGTCGTCCGGCTGCCTCGCGGCGCGTCCCTCGCGGACTTCGCGGACCGCATCAACGCCAACCCCGGCTCGCTCGTGCAGGTGGTCTTCACCGAGCTCGGCGAGATGGTCACCGCGACGCAGTCCTGCACCGACGAGACGTTGCAGTTGCTCGGCGCCCAGCTGGGCTACGAGGTGCAGATCGTCACCCCCGAGGAGGAGGACGCCGAGCTGCTCGACCGCTTCAGCCTCACCTTCGGTGGCGACTACGACGACGAGACCGAGCTGTTCCCCCGGCCGCCGGTCGTCACGATCATGGGGCACGTCGACCACGGCAAGACCCGCCTGCTGGACGCCATCCGCCGTACGGACGTCGTCAAGGGCGAGGCGGGTGGCATCACGCAGCACATCGGCGCCTACCAGGTGCACCACCCCGTCGAGGGCGGCGTCCGCGAGATCACCTTCATCGACACCCCCGGTCACGAGGCCTTCACGGCCATGCGTGCCCGCGGGGCCAAGGTCACCGACATCGCGGTGCTGGTCGTGGCTGCTGACGACGGGGTGAAGCCGCAGACCATCGAGGCGCTCAACCACGCCCAGGCGGCCGACGTCCCGATTGTCGTCGCGGTCAACAAGATCGACAAGGAGGGCGCGGACCCGATGAAGGTCCGCGGCCAGCTCACCGAGTACGGCCTGGTGGCGGAGGAGTTCGGCGGCGACACGATGTTCGTCGACGTCTCGGCCCGCGACGGGCTCAACCTCGAGCAGCTCCTGGACGCGATCCTGCTTACTGCCGATGCGGCGCTCGAGCTCACGGCCGACCCGAACGTACCCGCCCAGGGCGTCGCCATCGAGGCCCGCCTGGACAAGGGCCGCGGCTCGGTCGCGACCGTCCTGGTCCAGCGCGGCACCCTGCGCGTTGGTGACTCGATCGTCGCCGGCGACGCCTTCGGCCGTGTCCGCGCCATGCTCAACGAGCGCGGCGAGAACGTCTCCGAGGCTGGGCCCGCCCAGCCGGTCCAGGTGCTGGGCTTCACCAGTGTCCCCGGGGCCGGGGACAACTTCCTGGTCGTCCCCGAGGACCGTATGGCCCGCCAGATCGCCGAGCAACGGCAGGCCCGGGAGCGCAACGCCGCGCTTGCGGCAAGCCGGGGCCGCCCCACCCTCGAGTCGCTGTTCGAGCGGCTCAAGGAGGGTGAGAAGACCCAGCTCAACCTCATCCTCAAGGGTGACGTGTCCGGGTCGGTCGAGGCCGTCGAGGACGCGCTGCTCAAGATCGACGTGGGCGAGGAGGTGTCGCTGCGCATCATCGGGCGCGGCGTCGGCGCCATCACCGAGAACGACATCAACCTGGCGCGCGCGTCCGACGCGGTGATCCTGGGCTTCAACGTCCGGCCCGAGGGCAACGCCCGCGAGCTGGCCGACCGCGAGCACGTGGACATCCGCTACTACTCGGTCATCTACGCGGCCATCGAGGACATCGAGGCGGCTCTCAAGGGCATGCTCAAGCCCATCTACGAAGAGGCCCAGCTGGGCACCGCGGAGGTGCGCGAGGTGTTCCGCTCGAGCAAGTACGGCAACATCGCCGGTTGCCTCGTGCGCTCGGGCGTCATCGTCCGCAACAGCTCCGCGCGGCTCGTCCGCGACGGCGTCGTGGTGGCCGAGAACCTCAAGATCGAGTCGCTGCAGCGCTTCAAGGACGCCGCGACCGAGGTCCGCGACGGCTACGAGTGCGGTATCGGCCTGGGGTCGTTTAACGACGTCAAGTCCGACGACGTGATCGAGACGTTCGAGATGCGCGAGGTCCCGCGCACGTAGGACCCTCCGGCGGTAGCGATCCCCGGATCGCTGCTGCCGGGTCCTGTCCCCGACGACCGGCAACGGGAGGTAGGCGCGTGTTCACGGGCTCGCTCGCCTTGGACCTGCTGCTCGGGGACGTGCACAGCCTGAAGGAGAAGAGGTCCGTCGTACGGCCCCTGATCGCCGACGTGAGGAGGCGGTACGACGTGGCGGTCGCCGAGGTCGGTCACCAGGACCTGCACCGGCGCTGCCAGGTCGGGGTGGCTGTCGTCGCGGCCGATGCCCAGCACTGCCGGGAGGTGCTGGACGCATGCGAGAGGCTCGTGGCCGCAAGGCCTGAGGTCGAGGTGCTGTCAGCACGGCAGCAGCTGTTCGGAGAGGACGACTGATGGTCGACGTCGCGCGGGCCCGCAAGCTTGCCGTACGCATCCGCGAGGTCGTCGCGGCCACCCTGGAGACGCAGGTCAAGGACCCGCGTCTCGGGATGGTTACGATCACGGACGCGAAGCTCACCCCCGACCTGCGGGAGGCGACGCTCTATTACACGGTCTACGGCGATGAGGTCGCCCGGGCCGACTCGGCGGCGGCGCTGGAGAGCGCCAAGGGCGTGCTGCGCAGCACCGTCGGCAAGCAGACCGGTGTGCGCTACACGCCCTCGCTGGCCTTCATCGCCGACGTGGTCCCGGAGACCGCCGACCGGATCGAGGCGCTGCTGGCGACGGCCCGTGAGGCCGACGCCAAGGTCCAGGAGATCGCCAGCGGGGCCGCACCGGCTGGGGACGCCGACCCCTATCGGGTCCCGCGGGTGCTCGACGACGGTGGCGTCGACGACGGCGACGTCAGTGACGGCGACGTCAGTGACGTCCGTGACGACAGTGACGACCGCGACGGTCCCCACGAGGACCTGGTGGCCGGATGAGCGTCCCCGAGGCCGACTGGCAGGCCGCGACCGAGCTGCTGGCCCGGCACGACGACGTGGTGCTGACCTGCCACGTCGGCCCCGACGGTGACGCGCTCGGTTCGATGCTCGCCCTCGGCATCGCCCTGCGCGACCGGGGCACCAAGGTGCGGGCCTCGTGGGGGAGCGAGCCCTTCGAGGTCCCGACCGCCTACGCCTCGCTGCCCGGCCTGGACCTGCTGGTCCCGGCTGCAGAGGTCCCGGAGGCCCCGGGGCTGCTCTGCACCTTTGACACCGGCAGCGTGGACCGGTTGGGCTCGCTGGCCGACCGGGTGCCTGCGGCCACCGACGTCCTGGTCGTCGACCACCACATGAGCAACACCCGGTTCGGCACCGTCAACCTGGTCGACCCGCAGGCCGCCGCGACCGCTGTCGTCGTCGTCGAGCTGCTCGACCGGCTGGGCCTGCCGCTCACCGCCGAGATCGCCGCCCCGGTGTACACCGGGCTGGTCACCGACACCGGCTCCTTTAAGTATGCCGCGACCACGCCGGCTGTCCACGAGCTGGCCGCCCGGCTGCTGGCGACCGGCATTCGGCACGACGTCATCAGCCGCGAGATCTGGGACACCGCCTCCTTCGGCTACGTCCAGCTGCTCGGCGCCGTCTGCTCCCGGGCGGTGCTCGAGGACCAGGACCTGGGGCTGGTGTGGGCCTCGGTCGACGCCGATGACTACGCCCGCTCGGGGCTGGGGCTGGCCGACGTCGAGGGCGTCATCGACGTCCTTCGCCTGGCCCGGGAGGCCGAGGTCGCGTGCGTCCTCAAGTACGACCCCTCGGACGGCAGCTTGAAGGTCTCCACCCGCTCCAAGGGCCGGATCGACGTCGGCGCCGTGTGCATCGCCCTCGGCGGCGGCGGCCACCGCTTCGCGGCCGGCTTCACGTCGTACGACGGGGTCCAGGTCGCCCTGCAGCGGCTGCGCGAGCAGCTGTCCCGCGCGCCGCACCTGCCTGCGTGAGTGCCCCCGACGGCCTGCTCGTCCTCGACAAGCCGTCCGGGTGGACGAGCCACGACGTCGTGGGCCGCACCCGGCGGCTCGCCCGCACCCGCAAGGTGGGGCACGCCGGGACGCTGGACCCCATGGCGACCGGGGTGCTGGTCCTCGGCATCGGTCGGGCGACCCGCCTGCTCGGGCACCTCACGCTCACCGACAAGGCCTACACCGCCACCGTCCGGCTGGGGGTCACCACGGTCACCGACGACGCCGAGGGCGAGCTGCTGGAGCGGTGTGACGCGTCGCGCGTTGACGACGCTGCGATCCAGGTCGCGCTGACGCGGCTGCGCGGGGCGATCCGCCAGGTGCCGTCGTCGGTCTCGGCGATCAAGGTCGACGGGGTGCGCTCCTACACCCGGGTCCGGGCAGGGCAGGACGTCGTCCTGCCAAGCCGGGACGTGATGGTGTCGCGGCTCGAGGTCGTGGCCCGCCGGGGCGACGAGCTGGACGTCGTCGTGGAGTGCACCAGCGGCACCTACGTCCGGGCGCTGGCCCGCGACCTCGGAGCCGCCCTGGGGGTAGGAGGGCACCTGACGGCCTTGCGGCGGACCCGGGTGGGGCCGTTCGGGCTCTCGGTCGCCCGGTCGCTCGAGGAGCTCACCGGGGACGACGTCGTCGACGCCGCCGTGCTGCCGCTGGACGAGGCGGTCGCCCGGTCCCTGGCCCGCCGCGACCTCACCGACGCCGAGGCGACGGCGCTGGGCTTCGGCCAGCGGATCGCCGCCACCGGGACCGCGGGGACCGTCGGGGCCTTCGCCCCGGACGGCGCCTGCGTGGCCCTGCTCCACGACGAGGGTCAGCACGCCCGCCCGGACGTCGTCTTTCGCCCCGCCGTCTAGCCCTCCCCGCCGACTAGTCTGCAGCACGTGCAGACCTGGCGGGGGACCGAGGACGTGCCCCCCGGGTGGGGTCGATGCGTCGTGACGATCGGGGTCTTCGACGGCGTCCACCGGGGTCATCAACTGCTGGTCGGCCGAGCCGTCGAGCGGGCCCGCACGCTCGGGGTCCCGTGCGTCGTGCTCACCTTCGACCCGCACCCGTCCGAGGTCCTGCGGCCCGGGAGCCACCCGGCGGTGCTGACCTCGGCCGCGACGAAGGCCGAGCGCCTGGCCGCGCTCGGTGTCGATGTCGTCTGCACCCTGCCGTTCACGCTCGAGCTCAGTGCCCTGACCGCCGAGGAGTTCGCCCAGCAGGTCCTCGTCGACGGGCTTCACGCCCAGGTCGTCCTGGTGGGCAGCAACTTCCGCTACGGCAACCGGGCTGCCGGAGACGGGCAGGTCCTCACCGAGGCAGGTGCCCGGCTCGGCTTCGAGGTGGAGGTCGCCGCCCTGCACGGCGAGGGGCAGCGCACCTGGTCCTCGACCTACATCCGGGAGCGGGTCGAGGTCGGTGACGTCGAGGCGGCACGCGATGCGCTGGGCCAGGAGCACCGGGTCGACGGCGTCGTCGTGACCGGCGACCAGCGCGGTCGCGAGCTGGGCTACCCGACAGCCAACCTCGAGCCGGTGCGCTGGAGCGCCATCCCCGCCGACGGTGTCTACGCCGGCCGGCTGCTGCTCGACGGGAACGCCCTGACGGCTGCCATCAGCATCGGTACCAACCCGACGTTCGACGGTGTCGACCGGCGGGTCGAGGCTTACGTCCTGGACTTCTCCGGTGACCTGTATGGCCAGCAGGTGGCCCTGACCTTCACCGCCTTCCTGCGGGCGACGCTGGCCTTCGACGGGGTCGAGCCGCTGGTGGCGCAGATGGCCCGGGACGTGCAGCGGACCCGGGAGCTCGTCGACCCGATCGGGTGAGCAGCGGGCGTCGCGGTGGCGCCGACACGGGCAGGCACGCCGCTCGCAGGAGGA
>JAYTHS010000035.1:0-1985 GCA_043732345.1 Frankiales bacterium
GCGTCATCAGCTGGCGGGCAGCCTCGGTGATCGACCCGCCCAACGACGGGTAGATCGAGAAGGTGTGGGCGAGCTGCTCGGCTGTGAGGCCGTTCTGCACCGCCATCGAGACCGGCAGGATGAGCTCAGAGGCCCGCGGCGCGACGACCACCCCGCCGAGGACCGTGCCGGAGCCAGGCCGGCAAAAAAGCTTGACGAACCCGTCGGTGAGCCCCTGCATCTTGGCGCGCGGGTTGGTCGACAGCGGCAACCGGACGGAGCGGGCCACCACGGTCCCGTCGTCGACCTGCCTCTGCGTCACCCCGACGGAGGCGACCTCCGGGTCGGTGAAGACATTCGCCGCAACCGTGCCGAGCCGCAGCGGGGCGACGGCCTCTCCCAGGGCGTGCCACATCGCGATCCGACCCTGCATCGCCGCGACGCTGGCAAGCATGAGGACACCGGTGCAGTCCCCGGCGGCGTAGACCCCGGCGGCGGTCGTCCGCGAGACCCGATCGACCTTGACGAAGCCGCCGGCGTCGAGCTCGACGCCGGCCTCCTCAAGCCCCATGCCCCCCGTGTTAGGCACGGAGCCGACGGTCATCAGGCAGTGTGAGGCGCTCACCGACGAGCCGTCGGTCAGCTGGACGACGACACCGTCGGCGGAGCGCCCGACGGCGGCTGCCCGGCCGCGCAGGACCCGCATCCCCCGACGTACGAAGACCTGTTGGAGCTGCTCGGCCGCGTCGGGGTCCTCCGACGGCAGGACCCGGTCCCGGGAGGACACCAGGGTGACCTGGCAGCCCATGGCGAGGTAGGCGGAGGCGAACTCCGCACCCGTGACGCCCGACCCGACCACGACGAGGTGCTCGGGCAGCGCGGGCAAGTCGTAGAGCTGGCGCCAGTCCAGCACCCGCTGCCCGTCGGGCTCGGCGCCGGGCACGACCCGCGGGTGCGCCCCGGTGGCCAGCAGCACGACGTCGGAGGCCAGGACGGACGTCCCAACCTGCACGCGCCCACCACCGAGCAGCCGGGCGGCACCGCTCTCGAGACGGACGCCCTCGCGCATCAGCCGTTGCCGGATGTCGTCCGACTGGGCCAGGGCGAGGGCCTTGACCCGGGCGTGCACCTCCGCGACCTCCGCGGTGACGCGGCCCTCGGTGTGGACCCCGACCAGGTCGGCGTGGGACAGCGTCGTCATGGCCTCGCTGGTGGCGATGAAGGTCTTGCTCGGCACGCAGTCGGCGAGTACGCACATGCCGCCCACCCCGTCGCGGTCAACGAGGGTCACCTGCGCCCCCAGCTGGACGGCCACCAGGGCCGCCTCGTACCCGGCCGGGCCTGCTCCGACGATGGCGATGCGTGTCACGGGACCAGTGTCCCAGTACCCCCGTTAGGCTGCCGCCATGGCGCTTTACGCCGCGTACGGCAGCAACCTGGACCCGGCCCAGATGCACGAGCGCTGCCCCCACTCCCCGGTCGCGGGCACCGGTTGGCTCGAGGGCTGGCGGCTCACGTTCGGCGGCGAGGACCTCGGCTGGGAGGGCTCCCTCGCGACCCTGGTGCAGGACGAGGGCGAGCACGCCTTCGTCGGGCTGTACGACGTGACCGACGCCGACGTCCGCGACCTCGACGCCTGGGAGGGCGCCGACACCGGGCTGTACGTCAAGGTCCGGGTCCGGGTAGCGACCCTGGACGGCGACCGGCTCGCCTGGGTCTACGTGCTCGACGGCTACGAGGGCGGGCTGCCGGGCGCGCGCTATCTGGGGGTGCTGGCGCAGGCCGCCGAGGTCGCGGGCGCGCCGGCGGACTACGTGCTGTCGCTGCGCGAGCGGCCCTGCCGCTCCAGCGGGACGTAGGCCTCCTCCGCCCCCTCCGCTGCCTCGGGGACGACGCCGCGGCGGCGGCCCTCCTGGCTGACCACGACGACGACGGCGAGCACGGTGACGGCGCCCCCGATGACGGTGGTCGTCGTGACCTGCTCCCCGACGAGCAGCGCCCCGAGG
>JAYTHS010000036.1:0-6848 GCA_043732345.1 Frankiales bacterium
GAGAGCCGCTGCCAGACCTCCTCGCGGAACTCCGTCCGGGCGCCCTTGCGGGCGGCCTCCTTCGCGATCTGCTCGAACTCGCCATCACCCCAGTCCCGCCGGGCGAACCCCAGCAGCACGAAGCCCGGAGGCAGCAGCCCGCGGTTGGCCAGGTCGTAGACGGCCGGGATGAGCTTCTTGCGGGCCAGGTCACCGGTCACCCCGAAGACCACCAGCGTGCACGGGGTCGGGACGCGCGGCAGCCGTCGGTCGCGCGGATCTCGCAGCGGATTGGACAGCGGGAGCTCTGCCGTCATGCCAGCACCGCCCGTACGGCGTCGAGGCCGGCCTGGTCGGTGACGTGCAGGCGCAACACAGGCCGGTCGTGGTCGGCCAGCACCGCGCTGTCCCCGGCGGCCTGGGCCGCGATCAGGGTGCCGAAGGTGAACGGCCGGTCCGGGATCGGCAGGTCCTGCTGGACCAGCCCGGTGACCTGCAGGAACGCCCCGACCGGCAGCCCGCCCTTGTGGAACTGGCCGGTGCTGTGCAGGAAGCGCGGTCCCCACCCGAAGGTGACCGGCCGCCCCGTACGACGGGCCAGGGGTGCGCGCACCGAGGCGAGGTCGGCGTCGCGGAGGCGGTCGAGGTACGCCATGACCGCCAGGTAGCCGGTCGGGGCGAGCGTTGCGAGCAGCGCCTCCACCGCCCCGGCCAGAGTGGTCACGCCGTCGAGCAGCCCCTCGGTGCCGAAGACCAGCACCCCGGCGTCGGCGAACGCCGGCTCAGCCGGCTCCGGCTGGGCGTCGAGCAGCCCGCGGGCGGCGACCTTCGCGCTCTCGACGTCCGGCTGGTCGAAGGGGTCGATCCCGAGGACCCGGCCGGCGACGGCGACGGCGTACTCCCAGGCCAGCAGCTGAGCTCCGAGCGGGCCGTGCACGGCGCTGCCCAGGGCATCGACGGGCCCGTCGATGGTGATGGGGTGGACATCGGCAGCCGGGTCCTGCAGCTCGGGGGCACCCGCCGCGACGACAACCGGCAGAAGGCCCCTGCCGAGCTTGCCGGTGGACTCGGCGATGAGCTGCTCCGCCCAGTCGCCGAAGCCCACGAGCGTCGAGCCCGTTGCGACCAGGACGACCTTGTCGCGACCCGCGCGACCGGCTCCACCAAGGGCGGCGGCCAGCTGGAGCGGAGCCTCACCGAGGCAGGGGACGAGATCGGCGGCGTCGTCGAGCAGCGCGGCGACGTCGACGCCGGCGAGGGCGGAGGGCACCAGGCCGAAGGCGGTGAGCGCGCTGTAGCGGCCACCCACGGTCGGGTCGGCCAGGAACACCTCGCGGTAGCCCTCGTCGGTGGCCAGCTGGGCGAACGGCGACCCGGGGTCGGTCACGACGACCATCCGCGAGGCGGCGTCGATGCCGGCGGCGCTGAAGGCCTCGACGAAGACCCGGCGCTGGCTGTCGGTCTCCAAGGTCCCACCGCTCTTGCTCGAGCACACGACGACGGTGCGCTCGAGGTCGACGACGGCGGTTGCGACCTGGTCGGGGTGGGTGCTGTCCAGGACGACGAGCGGCACCCCGGCGGTCGCGCAGATGACCTCGGGGGCCAGCGACGAACCGCCCATGCCGCAGAGCACGACGCGGTCGACGCCCTCCGCGGCGAGGGCCGCACGCAGCGCGGCGAGCCGGGGGAGCAGGGGACGGCTGGTCTTGACCACGTCCAGCCAACCGAGCCGCTGGGCCGCCTCGGCCTCGGCGTCAGGCCCCCACAGCGTCGCGTCGTGGGCGAGCAGCCGGGCCGGGACGTCGTCGGCGAGCAGTACCGGCAGCGTCGCCGAAGCCGCGGTGGCGACGTCCCCGGAGGTGGTCGTCGTGAGCCCGCTCACGCGCTGCCCTCGCGTGACGCGGCGGCCGGTCCGTCGCCGGCGGGGCTGGTGCCCCCGTCGGTCCCGACGCTGGCACCGGCCTTCTCGAGCTGGTCGGTGACGGACTCGATGAGCTCGTTCCAGCTGTCCTCGAACTTGCCCAGGCCCTCAACCTCGAGCAGGGCCACGATCTCCTTGTAGTCGATCCCGGCAGCAGACAGGTCGTCCAGGACCTGCTGGGCGTCGGCGTAGGCCCCAGTGATCGTGTCGCCGGTGACGACCCCGTGGTCAGCGACGGCCTGCAGGGTGGCCTCCGGCATGGTGTTGACGGTCCCCGGGGCGACGAGCTGCACGACGTACTGCGTGTCGTCGTAGGCGGGGTCCTTGACGCCGGTGGAGGCCCACAGCGGCCGCTGCGGCTTTGCGCCCGCGGCGGCCAGCGCCTTCCAGCGGTCGGAGGCGACGACCTGCTCGTAGTGCTGGTAGGCCAGCCGGGCGTTGGCGATCGCGGCCTTGCCGCGCAACGGGGAGTCCGGGCCGAGCCGTTTGTCGATCTCGGTGTCGACGCGCGAGACGAAGAACGATGCCACCGAGCCGATGGCCGCCAGGTCGTGGCCGTTGGCCTTCGCCTGCTCGAGACCGGCGAGGAAGGCGTCCATGACGGCGTCGTAGCGCGCGAGCGAGAAAATCAGCGTGACGTTGACGCTGATGCCCTGGGCGAGCACCGCGGTGATGGCGGGCAGGCCCTCGACCGTCGCGGGGATCTTGATGTAAAGGTTGGGCCGGTCCACCAACCACCACAGCGCCTTTGCCTCGGCGACCGTGCGGTCGCTCTCGTGGCTGATGCGCGGGTCAACCTCGATCGAGACCCGCCCGTCGACGGTGTCGCTGCCGTCGTACACCGGGCGCAGGACGTCGCAGGCCCAGCGGACGTCGAAGGTCGTGAGGGCCCGTACGGCCTCACCGATGTCCGTGCCGCGCAGGGCGAGGTCGCGCACCTGGCTGTCGTAGGCCGCCCCGTCGGACAGCGCCTTCTGGAAGATCGACGGGTTGGTCGTGACCCCGACGACGTTCGAGCCGTCGACGAGGGCCTTGAGGCCGCCTCCGGACAGGCGGGTGCGCGACAGGTCGTCGAGCCAGACGGCGACGCCTGCGGCGGACAGGTCGGCGAGGGCGTCGGTCATGTGAGGCCTTCCTTGGTTTTTGAGGATCAGATTCCGGTAGTGGAGCCGTGGGTCATGCCGAGCTTGCTCATGCTGGCGTGGGCCGCGGCGACGGCCCGTTCGGCGGTGAGACCGAACTGCTCGTAGAGCACGGCGTAGGGGGCGGACGCCCCGAAGTGCTCGAGGGACAGCGGGACTCCGGCGCCGCCGAGCCACTCCCACCAGCTCATCGCGATGCCGGCCTCGATGCTGACGCGGGCCTTCACGTCGGGGGGCATGACCGTACGCTGGTAGGCGGTGTCCTGCTCGCGGAACCACTCCTGGCACGGCACGCTGACGACCCGGGTGGGGGTGCCCTGCGCCTCGAGCAGCTCGCGGGCGGCCAGGGCGATCTGCACCTCGGAGCCGGTGGCCAGCAGGAGCACCTGCGGCTGGCCGTCGCTGGCGTCAGCCAGAACGTAGGCGCCGCGCCAGGCCTCCTTGACCCGCTCGGGGTCTAGCGTGGGGACGTTCTGCCGCGTCAGGGCGAGGGCGGCCGGGCGGTCGAGGTGGCCCAGGACGGTCTGCCAGCAGACGGCGGTCTCGTTGGCGTCGGCCGGTCGGACCACGTCCAGGCCGGGAACGGCGCGCAGGCTCGAGAGGTGCTCGACGGGCTGGTGCGTCGGGCCGTCCTCGCCGAGGCCGATGGAGTCATGCGTGTAGACGTAGGTGACCGGCAGCTTCATCAGGGCGGCCAGCCGGACGGCGCCGCGCATGTAGTCGCTGAAGACCAGGAACGTGCCGCCGTAGACGCGGGTCCCGCCGTGCAGCGCGATGCCGTTCATGATCGCGCCCATGGCGTGCTCGCGGATGCCGAAGTGCAGGACCCGGCCGTACGGCGAGCCCTTCCACTCCTTGGTCTGCCGGGTCTCGGGAAGGAAGCTGGGCTGGCCCTTGGGCGAGGTGTTGTTGCTCTCGGCGAGGTCGGCCGAGCCGCCCCACAGCTCGGGCAGCACCGGGGCCAGGGCCGACAGGACCTCGCCGCTGGCCTTGCGGGTCGCGATCCCCTTGGCGTCGGAGGGCCAGCTCGGCAGGGCGTCCTGCCAGCCGGCGGGAAGGGTCCGGGTGCCGAGGCGCTCCAGCAGCGCAACGCCCTCGGGGGAGGCAGCGGCCCAGGCGTCGTACGACTCCTGCCAGTTGGCGTGGGCTGCCCGGCCGCGGGTGACGACCTCGCGGGCATGGGTGAGCACGTCGCTTGGGAGCTGGAAGGTCGCCGCGGGGTCAAGGCCCATGAGCTCTTTGGTCGCCGCGACCTCCTTTGCGCCCAGGGCCGAGCCGTGCGCCTTGAAGCTGTTCTGCAGGGTCGGCGCGGGCCAGCCGATGATCGTGCGCAGCGCGATGAAGCTGGGCCGGTCCGTCACGGCCTTCGCCGCGCGCAGTGCCTCGTCGAGAGCGGCGACGTCCTCGACGTACTTCCCCTTCTCCGACAGCCAGTCGACGCGCTGCACGTGCCATCCGTAGGCCGCGTAGCGGGCGCAGACGTCCTCGGTGAAGGCGACCCGGGTGTCGTCCTCGATGGAGATGTGGTTGTCGTCCCACAGCAGGACCAGGTTGCCGAGCTGCTGGGTGCCGGCCAGGCTACTGGCCTCGGCCGAGACGCCCTCCTCAAGGTCGCCGTCGGAGGCGATGCACCAGATCGTGTGGTCGAAGGGGGACTCGCCCGCGGGGGAGTCCGGGTCCAGCAGGCCGCGCTCGCGGCGGGCCGCCATGGCCATGCCGACCGCGTTGCCGACGCCCTGGCCGAGCGGTCCGGTCGTCGTCTCGACGCCGGGGGTGTGGCCGTGCTCGGGGTGGGCCGGGGTGAGCGAGCCCCACTGCCGAAGGTGCGCGAGGTCATCGACCGTCAGGCCGTAGCCCGACAGCAGAAGCTGGGTGTAGAGCGTGACGCTGGAGTGCCCGCAGGACAGCACGAAGCGGTCCCGGCCGACCCAGGTCGGGTCGCTCGGGTCGTGCCGCAGGTGCTGCTGGAACAGTAGGTAGGCCGCTGGGGCCAGGCTCATCGCCGTCCCGGGGTGGCCCGAGCCGGCCGCCTCGACCGCGTCCATCGCGAGGGCCCGGACCACGTCGACGGCCCGCCGATCCAGGTCGTCCCACGTCAGGGCTGAGGCCTTGCCTGCTGGGCTGGTCACTGCTGGTCCCCTCGGTGGTGCGGCGAGCGCGGGCTCGTGGCGGCGTCGTGATCGGCAGGCGTCGTCTCCGCCCGACCCTATCGCCGGGGAGGGTCCGGGGGTCAGGGCCCGAGACGGCCGTGCCCGCTGTGCTGCGGGACACTCCTTCGGGCCGCCCCGTCGGTAGGCGGCTGCCGTTCGACGGCCGCTAGAGTCCATCGCGTGACCTGGCTCGCGGGATCCTCTGCCTCGGCGGTCGCCCCGTTCGTGGGGCGTGGCCGGGTCGCGGCCACCCTCTCGGCGTACGTCGCCCTCACCAAGCCCCGGATCATCGAGCTGTTGCTCGTCACGACGGTCCCCACGATGGTCCTGGCGGCCCGCGGCTGGCCGGGCTGGGGCCTGACCGCCGTCACCCTGCTCGGCGGCACCCTTGCGGCCGGGTCGGCCAATGCGCTGAACTGCTGGTGGGACCGCGACATCGACGTCGTCATGGACCGCACGGCCGGTAGGCCGCTGGCCCGCCACACGGTCACCCCGACAGCGGCGCTGGTCTTCGGCCTGGTGCTCGCGGTGCTGGCGACCGCCGAGTTGTGGGCCACGACCAACCTGCTCAGCGCGCTGCTGGCCGACGCCGCGATCGCGTTCTACGTCGTCGTCTACACAATGGTGCTCAAGCGCCGTACGTCGCAGAACATCGTCTGGGGCGGCGCCGCCGGCTGCATGCCGGTCTTCATCGGCTGGTCGGCCGTCACCGGCTCGCTGGCGTGGCCGGCCGTCGTGCTGTTCGCGGTCATCTTCTTCTGGACCCCACCACACTTCTGGGCCCTGGCGATGAAATACCGCGAGGACTACGCGCGGGCCGACATCCCGATGTTGCCCGTGGTGGCCACCCCACTGGCCGTGGCCCGCCGGGTCGTGGCCTACTCCTGGACCATGGTCTTCACCTCCGTCCTGCTGGCCTTCGACGGCTCCGGCCTGCTCTACACCGTTAGCGCCCTCGGCCTGGGGGCGCTGTTCCTGTACGAGGCGCACCTGCTGCTGCGCCGCGTGAAGGCGGGCGACGTGGTCAACCCGATGCGGCTGTTCCACTGGTCCATCACCTACCTTGCGCTGCTGTTCCTCGCCGTCGCGGTCGATCAGCTCGTCTGACCTGCCTGCGCTGCTGTCATCCCCCGCCCGCGGGGTGGGGGATGTCCGCGCCGGTGGGCGGCAGACTGAGGGCATGACCTCACAGCCGTCCGTCGCGCTAGCCACCTGCGCCGCCTGGCCTGACCTCGACGAGGACGGGCCGGTGCTGCGGCAGGCGCTGGCCGACGAGGGCGTGACGACCACGATCCTCGCTTGGGACGACCCGGGAGCGGACTGGTCGACGTTCGACCTGGTGCTCCTGCGCACCACCTGGGACTGGTGGGACCGCCACGAGGAGTTCCTCGCCTGGACCCGCCGGGTCCCGAGGCTGGCCAACACCGCGGAGGTTGTGGCCTGGAACACCGACAAGTCCTACCTGCGCGAGTTCGAGCGGGCCGGCGTACCCGTTGTCCCGACGACCTGGCTCGTCCCCGGCGACACGTTCTCGGACCCGGGCGGCACGTTCGTCGTCAAGCCGAGCGTGAGCGCCGGCGCGCGCGACACCGCGGCGTACGTCGGGGGCGACCCTGCGGCAGGCGCCCACGTCGACCTGCTGCTCACCGCGGGTCG
>JAYTHS010000037.1:0-1971 GCA_043732345.1 Frankiales bacterium
GCGATCGGGCCCGACCGGGTGCACGTCGTCGGGATGCCCTCGGCCTGGTCCTCCCCCGGTTCCGTCACCGACGCGGAGGACCTCGCCCGGCTGCAGGGCCTGCACTGGTCGGTCTTCCCGATCGCGCCGGTCGTCGATGCCTGGGCGCCCCTGCAGCTGACCGGCCTGGCGAGCGAGAACCTGCAGGCGCGGGTCCGCGGCACCACCCTGATGGCGCTGTCCAACGCGCACGGCCACCTGGTGCTGACGACCGGCAACAAGAGCGAGCTCGCGACCGGCTTCTCCACTCTCTACGGCGACAGCGCTGGCGGTTTCGCGCCGATCAAGGATGTCCCCAAGACGCTGGTGTGGGCGCTGGCACGGTGGCGCAACACCGTGTCCTACGCGATCCCGTGGGCCTCCATCGACAAGCCCCCGTCGGCCGAGCTCGCGCCGGGCCAGCTCGACAGCGACCGCCTCCCGCCGTACGACGTCCTGGATGAGCTGCTCGACGCCTACGTCGAGCAGGACCTCGGCCGGGCCGAGCTGGTGGCTCGTGGCTTCGACGCCGCGCTGGTGGACCGGGTGGTCCGCCTGGTGGACCTCGCGGAGTACAAGCGCCGGCAGAACCCACCGGGTCCCAAGATCACCTCCCGGGCGTTCGGGCGCGACCGCCGACTGCCCATCACCAGCCGCTGGCGAGAGCCCTCCTAGGCTGGTCGCAGTGCCGGGACACCTGCCCGGACACCCACGCGAGGAGAAGCCATGAGCGACGAGCTCCCCACCCTGTACGGCGGGGTGACGACGCGGCGCGTCACGACCCGGGACCTGCAGCTGGCCAAGGACCGGGGCGAGCGGTGGGCGATGCTCACCAGCTACGACATGCTTAGCGCGCAGGTGTTCGACGAGGCCGGCATCCCTGTCCTGCTGGTCGGTGACAGCGCCGGCAACAACGTCCTGGGCTACACCGACACGGTGCCGGTCACCGTCGAGGACCTGCTGCCGATGGTGAGGGCGGTCAGCCGGTCGACGATCCGGCCGCTGGTGGTGGCCGACCTGCCGTTCGGGAGCTACCAGGAGTCGCCCCAGCAGGCCCTGCGCAACGCGGTGCGCTTCCTGCAGGCCGGGGCGCAGGCGGTCAAGCTCGAGGGCGGTGCGCGGGTGGTCACCCAGGTGTCGCTGCTGGTCGAGTCGGGCGTGCCGGTCATGGGCCACCTGGGCCTGACCCCCCAAAGCGTCAACACCCTCGGTGGCTACCGGGTCCAGGGCCGTGGCGGGGCCGGGGACCAGCTGCTGGCCGACGCGCTCGCGCTGCAGGAGGCCGGAGCCTTCGCGCTCGTCCTGGAGGTCGTGCCGTCCGACCTGGCCGAGCGGGTCACCAAGGAGCTCGCGATCCCCACCGTCGGTATCGGGGCCGGCGCCGGCTGCGACGCGCAGGTGCTCGTGTGGACCGACATGGCCGGCCTCACGCCCGGCCCGGGGCCCAGGTTCCTCAAGCGCTACGCCGAGCTCCGGACGACGCTGTCCGACGCGTCCCGCGCCTACGCCGACGACGTCCGCGCGGGCAGCTACCCCGGGCCGGAGCACGGCTACACCTGACGCTCAGGCGGGCCGGTCGACGTTGACGACGACCTCGCCGGTCCCGCGACGCACCAGCACCACCTCGGCCCGCTTGTCGGTGGGGTTGCTCTCCCGGTGCACGGTGTGGGCGGGGACGTGCACGAAGTCACCCGGCTCGCCCCGGACGACGCCGCTGGCGGTCTCCACCTGGAACACGCCGCACACGACGTAGGCCACCGTGTCGTGGGAGCCGTGGTGGTGCCAGCCGCTGACGACGCCGGGATCGGTGCGGGCGATTCCGGACCACACGTCGGGCAGCACGACCGCAGCCAGCCGCTCCATGCCCGGGGTGGGATGGCCAGGGGTGAGCTCGCCGGCGCCGACCTTCGTGACAGGGGTCTCCACAGCGGGGTCGTCCATGGCGGGGACGCT
>JAYTHS010000038.1:0-1969 GCA_043732345.1 Frankiales bacterium
ACGACGACCGGGCAGTGGTCGGAGGCTCCGGTGCCCTTGCGGGCCTTGCGGTCGACGTACGCGTCGATGACGTGCACCGACGGGGTGGCCAGCACGAAGTCGATGCGCATGCCCTCGTTCTTGTGCAGGCGCCCGGCACGGTAGTCGAAGTACGTGAAGGGGTGGTCGCCCTTGCCGGGCCTGGCTGCCACGTCGACGAGACCCCACGCGACGAGGTCGTCCATCGCCTGCCGCTCCGCGGGCGTGACGTGGGTCGAGCCCACGAACTCGCGGGGGTCCCAGACGTCCGCATCGGTGCGGGCAACGTTGAAGTCGCCCATCACCACCAGTGGCTGGGCGGGGTCGAAGCGGTCCAGGCGGGTCCGCAGGTCGGCCAGCCACTGCAGCTTGTAGGTGTAGTGCGGCTCGTCGAGGGCCCGGCCGTTCGGGACGTAGACGCTGGTGACGTGCAGCGGGCCGCACTGGGCGCCGACCAGCCGGGGCTCGGGGTGGCCGGCATGCACGAGCTCGACCTGCTCGAGACCGACGCGGGACAGCACCGCCACGCCGTTCCAGCGGCCGTCGCCCGCGTGCGCGACCTCGTAGCCCAGCGCCGCGACGTCAGCGTCCGGGAAGGTCGCCGTCTTGGTCTCCTGCAGGGCGACGACGTCGGGGGCGGTCTGCTCCAGCCAGGGCAGGAAGCGGGGCAGCCGGGCGCCGATCGAGTTGACGTTCCAGGTCGCGATCCGCACCGGCCGACCTTACGTCCGCCGCTGAGGACACCCTTCCGGCGAGGTGGGGCGGACGCAGGTGGAGGGTCAGCCTGCGTGCTCGAAGTCGATGGCGCTGTAGGCGCTGAGCTTGGTCAGCCGGTGCTCGCTGATGACCCGCCGGATGGTGCCGCTCTTGGAGCGCATGACCAGCGACTCGGTGGAGGCGCCGCCACCCACGTAACGCACGCCACGGACCAGCTCGCCGTCAGTGATGCCTGTGGCCACGAAGAAGACGTTGTCGCTGCGGACGAGGTCATCGGTCGACAGGATCGCGTCGAGGTCGAGACCGGCCGCCGCGGCGTTGGTGAACTCGCTGCGCTTCTGCGGCCAGAGTTTGGCCTGGATCACCCCGCCGAGGCACTTCACCGCGCAGGCCGTGATGATCCCCTCGGGCGTCCCGCCGATCCCGAGCAGCAGGTCGACCCCGGTGCCGGCGCTGGCGGCCATCACCGCGCCCGCGACGTCGCCGTCGGAGATAAAGGTGATCCGGGCCCCGGCCTCGCGGACCGCTAAGACGAGGTCCTCGTGGCGAGGCCGGTCGAGGATGCACACCGTCACATCCTCGACGGCCATGCCCTTGGCCTTGGCCACGGCCTGGACGTTGAACGACACCGGCGCCGTGATGTCGACGACGCCCGCAGCCTCGGGGCCCGTGACGAGCTTGTCCATGTAGAAGACGGACGACGGGTCGTACATCGTGCCGCGCTCGGCGACGGCCATCACGGCGATCGCGTTGGGCATGCCCTTGGCCATCAGGGTTGTGCCGTCAATCGGGTCGACGGCGACGTCGCACTCGGGTCCCTGCCCGCTGCCGACCTCCTCGCCGTTGAACAGCATCGGCGCCTGGTCCTTCTCGCCCTCGCCGATGACCACGACACCCTGCATGCCGACGGTGCCGATCAGCTGGCGCATCGCGTCGACCGCTGCGCCGTCTCCGCCGTTCTTGTCCCCCCGGCCCACCCAGCGACCGGCGGCCATGGCGGCGGCCTCGGTGACGCGCACCAGCTCCAGGGAGATGTTCCGGTCGGGCGCCTCGCGCCGGACGGCCAGGGACTCCGGGACGTCGGGGCTGGTCGGCTGTGTCATGCCGGAACCCTAGCGGGACCGTGGGGGCCGCTGATGGTCGCGCAGCGCTCGGTGTCACAGCGCGCAGCGCTCGGTGTCACAGCGCGCAGCGCTCGGTGTCACAGCGCGCAGCGCTCGGTGTCACAGCGCGC
>JAYTHS010000039.1:0-1965 GCA_043732345.1 Frankiales bacterium
GTGTGGCGGAGCATCGCGCCAGGGTCGTTGGGGCTCACCACGACCAGGTCGACGTCGAGGTCGGCCAGCGAGATCTCCGCCGCCTCGCTCATCGCGCCGGAGTAGAACGAGCCGATCTGGTTCTGTGCCTGATCGGTGGTCACGGTGAACCGCGGGCTGGCAAGCGTCGGCGACACCCGCACCCCGGTGACATCGGCGCCGGCCGCGGCCAGGTGACGGACGTAGTCGTCGGCGTCCCTGCCGACGCTCCCGACGAGCAGCGGCCGCTGCCCCAGGGCTCCCATGCCGAACGCGATGTTGGCGCCGGTCCCGCCCCGCCGGACCTCCAGGGAGTCGGCCAGGAACACGACTGACAGGTTCGCCAGCTGGTCGGGCAGCAGCTGCTCGGAGAACAACCCGGCAAACGTCATGAGGTGGTCGGTGGCGATGGACCCGGTGACGGCGATGCGCATCGCGTCAGCCTAGGTGGGCCCGGCGGTCATTACCCGTGGGTAAGGGTTGGGTACCCGTGGGTAACTGCCTACGGTCGGTGCATGAGCATCACCACGCCTGTACCGTCCGACGTCGACGCCACCTGCCTGCTCGACCTCGTTCAGGACTGCCGCGAGGTCTCGACCACTCTCGCCGGTCGCGTCATCGACCTGACCGTGCGCGCCGCTCGTACCCCGCTGGCCCGCCTGCCACTCGACCGGCTGCCCCTGGACCGGCTGCCGTTCTCCTTCGGGGTGATGCCGGTGGAAATCACCGAGGACCTGCTGGTGACCGTCTCAGGGATGGACGACTACTAGACCCGCTCCACCAGTACCGAGGCGCCCTGGCCGACGCCGACGCACATCGTCGCGAGCCCCCGGGCAGTGCCAGCCCGCTCCAGCCGCCCAAGCAGGGTCACCACCAGGCGGCAGCCGGACGAACCCAGCGGGTGGCCAAGCGCGATGGCGCCCCCGTCGGCGTTGACCCTCCCCTCGTCGAGGCCGAGCCGCCGAACGCTCGCGATCACCTGCGTCGCGAAGGCCTCGTTCAGCTCGACGGCGTCGAGGTCGGCCACGGTCCAGCCCGCACCGGCCAGCACCTTCTCGGTGGCCGGCACCGGACCCAGCCCCATCAGTTGAGGCTCGACGCCGGCGCTGGCCGCCCGCACGACCCGCGCCCGCGGGGTGAGCCCGAGCCGGCGTACGGCGGCGCCGCTCGCCACGACGACGGCACTGGCCCCGTCCGACAGCGGCGAGGCGGTCCCGGCGGTGACGATCCCGCCGAAGCTGGGCCGCAGGCCCGCGAGCTTGTCCGCCGTGGTCGCCCGGGGGGTCTCGTCCCGGGTGACCTCACCGACCGCGACGAGCTCGGCGTCGAAGCGCCCGCCCGCGACCGCCGCCGCGGCCCGCTCCTGCGAGCGCAGCCCCCAGGCGTCGGAGTCCTCCCGGGTGATGCCGTCGAGCTGCGCGACCCGCTCGGCGGTCTGGCCGAGGGTGATCGTGTGCTCCGGGTCGTGGGCCGGGTTGGTGAAGCGCCAACCGAGTGCGGTGTCGTAGGTCTCACCGGGCTTGGCCCACGGGGTGCCGGGCTTGGCCATGACCCAAGGTGCCCGGGTCATCGACTCGACTCCGCCCGCGACCACGACGTGGTTCTCCCCGGCCCGGATGCTCTGCGCGGCGCTGGCGATCGCGGTCAGGCCCGACGCGCACAGGCGGTTCACGGTGTACGCCGGGGTGGTCAGCGGGAGGCCGGCAAGCAGGACGGCCATGCGGGCGACGTTACGGTTGTCCTCGCCGGCCTGGTTGGCCGCGCCGAGCACGACCTCGTCGACCGCCGCCGGGTCCAGGCCGGTGCGGGCCACGACCTCGCGGACCACCAGCGCGGCGAGGTCGTCGGCCCGGACCTGGGCCAGCGCCCCGCCGTACCGCCCCACGGGTGTGCGGACCCCGCCGACCAGGAAGACGTCGTCGTCGCTCATGGCCGCGACGCTACGGG
>JAYTHS010000040.1:0-1958 GCA_043732345.1 Frankiales bacterium
CAACATCGCCCCGTGCGGGCCCGGACCCAGCCCGGCGAGCTCCAGCACCTTCAGTCCAGCGAGTGGTCCGGGCACAGAGTTCTCCTCAGGGGTCCGACGACAGTCCCGTGCTGTCTACCTCACTCAGAGATGACCACTTCAATCCTGTGGTGGCCGAGAAGATGACCGCGCTGCCGGCGACGTTCCCCGGGGGACCCGGCCGACCGGCTCAGCTCCGCCACGGCACCGGAGAACGGCGGGCGGCTGGCCACCCAGACCCACGGCTGCGCGATCACAGCCGCCCGTGCCCGGTCACCGTCTGGTGGGCCGACCGGCCCGACCCTCACTCCAGCAGGGTCGACCGCAGCCGGGCCAGCTCGTCCCCGGTGAACCCGTGGGCCTGCAGCCAGCTGACGGTGCCGCCCTGGGTGTCGAGGTACCCCAGGAGGCCTTCCATCGTCTCCGGCAGCGCCGTGAGCACCCAGTCCGGCACCGCCCCCAGCTCTCGGGTGCTTGCCGAGCCGGACAGCTGCGCACGCACCAGCGGCATGTTCGCCTCGGTGGCGGCGTAGTCGGCGACGACCTGCGCACGCTCCACCCCGAGCGCCTCGAGCAACACGGCGACCACCACCCCGGTGCGGTCCTTGCCGGCCGCGCAGTGCACCACCGCGGGCACCGTCGCCGGATCGGCGAGCAAGCGCAGCACCTGGATGACGACGTCGGCGCTGGTCTCCAGGTAAGCGACGTAGTGCTCAAGGAGGCTGCCGGTATCGAGGTCCTTCGCCTGGTCCAGGCGCACCGAACGGGCACCCACCACGGGCAGGTTCTGGAAGGCCACCGCCGGGCTGCCCGCGAGCAGCCCGCGGCCGTCGCGCGCCACCTCGGCCTCACCGCGCAGGTCGACGACGGTGCGCAGGCCGCGCCCGTGCAGCGTCGCCACGGCCTCCTCGGTCAGCTCGGCCAGCGTCGCCGCGCGCAGCACCGCCCCGGTCCGGACCCGGCGGCCCTTCACCGTGGACAGCCCGCCGAGGTCGCGCACGTTCAGCGCCCCCGGTAGCACCACGTCGCGCTGGGTCATCAGCTCATCCTCGGCTGGCCGTTGGGGGCGCCGAGCCCGGTGCCGTGGTCGAAGTTGTCCCCGTCACCGACCAGATCACCCGCCATGGGGGTTCCGGCGACGCGTCCAGTCATGAGCCAAGGATGCCCGAACACCCTCGCCCGGCGTTGCGCGGGGCTCAGGCGCCCCTGGGCAGGTGGCGCCGGGGCCGGCCGCGGCGGGCGCACGCGCCGACCAGCGCGGCGTGCTCGGTCTGCGGCCCGGGCTGGCCGTTGCGTCGACGGCGACTGTCGTCGCCCGCGGCTCAGGGCACAAGGACGGTGGTCCCCGGCGCGCGTCCCACCTCAGCCAGGGCCCGCGCGGCGTCGTCGAGGCGGGCGCGGCGGGTGATCAGACGGTCCAGGCCCAACGACGGCAGCGCCGCCAGCAGCCCGGGGTAGGCGTGCGCCGGTGCCCCGTGGCTACCGAGCACGTCGAGCTCGCGGGCGACGATGATGTCCACCGGCAACGCCGCCCCACCCGGCAGCAGCCCCACCTGGACGTGGCGGCCGCGCACCCCGAGGCAGCGGATCGAGGCCGCCGCGCTCACTGCGAGCCCGGCGCAATCGAGCGAGACGTGGGCCCCGTGGACGTCGTCGGCGCTGCTCACCGCCTCGGCTGCCCCCACCTGCATGGCGAGCGCGCGTGCACCGGGCGACGGGTCGACCGCAACGACGTGGGCACCGGCCGCGGCCGCCACCGCGACCGCCGCGAGCCCGAGCCCGCCGCAGCCGTGCACCACCAACGTCTCCCCGGCCTGCACACGCCCGCGGTGGTGCACCGCACGCCAGGCCGTGGCCACCCGGCAGCCGAGCAGGGCGCCGAGGTCGAAGGGAACCCCCTCGGGCAGCTCCACGAGGTTGACCTCCGCGTGCCGCAGGGC
>JAYTHS010000041.1:0-19255 GCA_043732345.1 Frankiales bacterium
AGGCACCGCATGGGACCTCACCTGGTCGTACGCGAAAGCAATCGGCGGCTTGCGCGCCGGCGGCATCAAGACCACCTTCACCGAGGAGACCGAGACCGATCTGTTCGGCGAGCAGGCGGTGCTCTGCGGCGGGGCCTCGGCGCTCGTGCAGACCGGCTTCGAGGTGCTTATCGAGGCGGGCTACCAGCCGGAGATCGCCTACTTCGAGTGCCTTCACGAGCTCAAGCTCATCGTCGACCTCATGTACGAGGGCGGCATCTCCAAGATGCGCTGGTCCATCAGCGACACCGCCGAGTTCGGTGACTACTCCACCGGCCCCCGCATCATCACCGCGGAGACCAAGAAGGAGATGAAGCGCGTGCTGGCGGAGATCCAGGACGGGACCTTCACCAAGGCCCTGATCGCGGATGACGAGAACGGCGGCAGCTGGCTCAAGGCCCAGCGCAAGGCGGGCGAGGAGCACCCCATCGAGATCACCGGCGCGGCCCTGCGCCCGATGTTCTCTTGGATCGCCCCCGAGTAGACCCGCCGCACGCCGCACGCCGCACGCCGCACGCCCGGGTGCTTGTGGCCCCCTTCTCGGGCCGCCTGCCTGGGCGTTCCCGCCCAGGGCCGGGCCACGCGCTGATATGCCCCCGCCCGGGGTGGGGCCGTGTGCCTGTGCCTCCCTGCTCAGGCCGGGCCGTCTGCCTGGCCGTTCCCGCCTGCTCCGGGCCGTCTGCCTGGCCGTTCCCGCTCGGGGCCGGACCACGCGCTGGTGAGCCTACGGTTCTGTCCGGCCCCCGACCTCGCTGAAGATGTGCGGTCACCCGCGCCCCGGGTAAGCCGTCGGTGAGCGTGCAGCGGGAGCCTGCGGCGTCCGCCGTATGGCACAACTGCAGCGACGTCGCGAGAGAGCCGTCCGCGGGCATCCACCGGCGGGCCACTCGGGCGCGGGGCGCCGGGCAGGTCCACGGGCGATGGGCAGGTAGACGCGTATGGCCGGGCAGGTCCACGGGCGACGGGCAGGTGCACTCGGAGGGCCGGGCAGGTCCATGCGTGACGGGCAGGTCGACGGGCGCCGGCGGGTGTGCGCGCGGGACTGGGCAGGTCCACGGGCCCGGTACGGTCGGCCCCCGTACCAACGACCCGTACACCAATGACCCCTACACCAACGACCCCGTACCAATGACCCCCGTACCAATGACCTCCGTACCAATGACCTGCACCGACACCCTCCGGAGGACCCTGCACCGTGGCTGCCCGTCCTGTCGTACTCATCGCCGAGGAACTCGCCCCCTCGGTCCTTGCGGTCCTGGGTGACGGGTTCGACGTTCGGCACGTCGACGGGGCCGACCGGGCCGCGCTGCTGCCCGCGCTCGCCGACGCCGATGCGGTGCTGGTGCGCAGCGCGACGCAGGTCGATGCGCAGGCGCTCGCCTCCGCGCCGAGGCTCAAGGTCGTGGCCCGCGCCGGGATCGGGCTGGACAACGTCGACGTACCGGCCGCGACAGCCCGCGGCGTCATGGTCGTCAACGCGCCGCTGTCCAACGTCGTCAGCGCCGCCGAGCAGGCGGTCGCACTGCTGCTGGCGTGCGCCCGCAACATCGCCCCGGCCAGTGCGGCGCTCAAGGCGGGCAGGTGGGAGCGGTCCCGCTGGACCGGGGTCGAGGTCGCCGACAAGACCGTCGGCGTCGTCGGTCTCGGCAGGATCGGTGTGCTGTTCGCACAGCGCATGAGCGCCTTCGGCACCCGGCTGCTGGCCTACGACCCCTACCTGGCACCCGCCCGGGCCGCCCAGCTCGGGGTCCGCCTGGTCAGCCTCGAGGAGCTGCTGCGCGAGAGCGACTTCATCTCGATCCACCTGCCCAGGACCCCCGAGACGCTGGGGCTCATCGGGGCCGAGCAGCTGGCGCTGTGCAAGCCCGGAGTGCGCATCGTCAACGCCGCGCGCGGTGGGCTCGTCGACGAGCAGGCGCTCGCCGACGCGCTCGCGTCTGGGCACGTCGGGGGCGCCGGGCTCGATGTCTTCGCCACCGAGCCCTGCACTTCTTCGCCGCTGTTCGCCTTCGACAACGTGGTCGTCAGCCCGCACCTCGGCGCCTCGACCGTCGAGGCGCAGGACAAGGCCGGGATCGCGGTCGCCCGGTCGGTGGTGCTGGCCCTGTCGGGGGAGTTCGTCCCCGATGCGGTCAACGTGCAGGCGGGCGGGGTCGTCGTCGAGGAGGTGCGCCCCGCCCTGCCGCTGGTCGAGAAGCTCGGCGCCGTCCTGACCTCGCTCGCCGGGACCGTACCGGTGAGCCTGGCCGTCGAGGTGCGCGGTGAGCTCGCCGCCCTCGACGTCAGCGTCCTGGCCCTCGCGGCTCTCAAGGGGGTCTTCGCCGGAGTCGTCGAGGAGCAGGTCACCTTCGTCAACGCCCCCACCCTGGCCGCCGAGCGCGGCGTCGAGGTGTCCCTCGTGGTTGACGCCGACAGCCCCGACTTCCGCAGCCTGCTCACGGTGCGTGGGGTGCTCCCCGACGGGGCGACGCTCAGCGTCTCGGGGACCCTGTCGGGGTCCCGCCAGGTCGAGAAGCTCGTCGAGGTCGACGGTTTCGACGTCGACCTCGTGGCCACCGGTCACCTGGTCTTCTTCCGCTACGTCGACCGGCCGGGCGTCGTCGGCACCGTGGGTGCGCACCTCGGCGAGGCCTCGATCAACATCGCGGGTGCCCAGGTCAGCCGGACGTCGGTCGGCGGCGAGGCCCTGATGGCCGTCACCGTCGACACCGCCGTTCCGGTCGATGTCCTCGCCGCCATCGGGCAGGCGGTCGGGGCTTCGTCCGTGCGGACCGCGGACCTGTCGTGACGACCTTCCCGTCGTACGACGGGACCAGGCTCGCGTACGACGAGGTCGGCAGCGGGCCGCCGCTGGTGTGCCTGCCCGGCGGACCGGGGCGGGCAGCGGCCTACCTGGAGGACCTCGGTGGCCTGACGCAGGAGCGGACCCTGCTGAGGCTGGACCTGCGGGCGACGGGGCGCAGCGAGGTGCCCGCTGATCCGGCGTCGCTGCGCTTCGACCGCATGGCGCTCGACGTGGAGGCCCTGCGCCAGCACCTGGCCCTGCCGACCCTGGACGTGCTCGCGCACTCAGCCGGGGCCATCCTAGCTCAAGCCTGGGCCAGTGCGAACCCCTCTGCTGTCGGCAGTCTCGTCCTGGTCACGCCGAGCGACAGGCTGCAGGCAGGCTCCCGGGCGGACGTCCCGGTGATCCGGGCGGCGCGCAGCGGGGAGCCGTGGTTCGCCGAGGCCGATGACGCGCAGCAGGCCCTGGCCGACGCCCCGCCGTCCCAGGCGCAGCAGCTCGTCCGGCTGACCCGACCGTTCTGGTACGGCCGGTGGGACGACAGGACCCGGGCCCACGCGGCGACCGCGGAGCGGCAGAGCAGCAAGCGGGCCGAGCTCGGCTTCGGCGCCGGGCTCGTCGATCTCGACCTGGCGGGCCTGCTCGCCGGGCTGCGCGAGGTCACCGCGCCCGTGCTGGTCGTCGGGGGGCAGCACGACGCCCTCACCGGTCTGGAGTCGGTCGAGCTGGTCGCCCGGTGCTTCCCCACGGCCAGCGCGTCCGTCGTACCGGGGGCGGGGCACTTCCCGTGGGTCGACGAGCCCGACGCCTTCCGTGACGTGGTCGCGACCTTCCTGCGTACAGTGGGATCATGACGCGCCTGCTCCTTACGGGCCGTGACGGGGTCTGTTCGTAGGCCGCCCCCCCGTCACGGGCTGACGTGCTGGCCGCACCCACCGCCACCGTCTGGAGCACCACCAGTGAATCCCTCCCGCTACGCCGCTTTCCCCCCGGTCGACCTGCCGGACCGCACCTGGCCCTCTCGCACCCTCGACGTCAGCCCGCTGTGGTGCAGCGTCGACCTGCGCGACGGCAACCAGGCGCTGATCGAGCCGATGGACGCCGAGCGCAAGCTGGCGATGTTCCGGCTGCTCGTGCAGCTGGGCTACAAGGAGATCGAGGTGGGCTTCCCGGCCGCCTCCAGCACCGACTTCGACTTCGTCCGGCTTCTCGTCGAGCAGGACCTCGTCCCCGCCGACGTGACCATCCAGGTGCTCACACAGGCCCGCGAGGAGCTCATCGAGCGGACCGTTCAGTCGCTGGTGGGCTTCACCGGCACTGCGCTGATCCACCTCTACAACAGCACCTCCACCCTGCAGCGCCGCGTTGTCTTCGGGCTCGGCAAGGACGGGGTCAAGGACATCGCCGTGCAGGGCGCGGTGTGGTGCGCGAAGTACGCCGAGCAGCTCTTGGGGGCCGGTGGAGCTGGTGGCGAAGGGACAGCGACGACGGTGCGCTGGCAGTACAGCCCGGAGTCGTTCACCGGCACCGAGCTCGACTACGCGCTCGAGGTCTGCGATGCCGTCATGGACGTCTGGCAGCCGACACCGGACAACCCCGTCGTGCTCAACCTGCCGGCCACCGTCGAGATGAGCACCCCGAACGTCTACGCCGACCAGATCGAGTGGTTCGGCCGGGCCCTCGGCGCGCGCCGCTCCAGCGTCGTGCTGTCGCTGCACCCCCACAACGACCGCGGTACGGCGGTGGCCGCCGCGGAGCAGGGCGTCCTGGCCGGCGCCGACCGGGTCGAGGGGTGCCTGTTCGGCAACGGTGAGCGCACCGGCAACGTCTGCCTGGTCACTCTCGCGCTGAACCTTGTCAGCCAGGGCGTCGACGCGGGCATCGACCTGTCCGACATCGACGAGGTCCGCCGCACGGTCGAGCACTGCAACCAGCTGCCCGTCCACCCCCGCCACCCGTACGGCGGGGAGCTCGTCTACACCGCTTTCTCCGGCTCGCACCAGGACGCCATCAAGAAGGGCCTCGAGGCGATGGAGCGGGACGCGGCCGCGGCGGGCGTGCCCGTCGACGACTTCCGCTGGGAGGTGCCCTACCTGCCGATCGACCCCAAGGACGTCGGCCGCTCCTACGAGGCCGTCATCCGGGTCAACAGCCAGTCCGGCAAGGGCGGCGTCGCCTACGTCCTCAAGACCGAGCACCACCTGGACCTGCCGCGCCGCATGCAGATCGAGTTCTCCCGCGTGGTGCAGGAGGTCGCCGACGGTGAGGGCGGGGAGATCTCGGCGCCGCGGATCTGGTCGCTGTTCCAGCAGACCTACCTCGAGCGCAGCGAGCCGCTGCGGGTCTTGTCGTTCAGCACCGCGAGCGCTGACAGCGACTCCCTCGAGATCGTCGTGTCGTGGCGAGGGGAGCAGCGCACGTTGACGGGCTCGGGCAACGGCCCGATCGCTGCGTTCGTCCACGCGCTGTCCCACCTCGAGCTGGATGTCCGGGTCCTTGACTACGCCGAGCACGCCACCGGGTCGGGGGAGGAGGCGCAGGCCGCGTCGTACCTCGAGGTCGCCGTCGACGGTCGGGTCCTGTGGGGCTGCGGCATCCACCCCAGCATCGTGACGTCGTCACTGCGGGCCATCGTCAGTGCCGTCAACCGAGCCGGTCTCAGCAGCTGAGACAGCGTTCCCACGCAGTAGTCTGCGCCGCATGACGACGGTCGCGGTCATCGGTGGAGACGGCATCGGCCCCGAGGTGGTTGCCGAGGGTCTGAAGGTGCTCCGGGTCGTGCTGCCGGGCGTGGAGACCACCGACTACGACCTTGGTGCCAAGGCCTTCTTGCGCACCGGTGAGGCCCTGCCCGACGGCGTCCTGGCCGAGCTCCGCGGGTACGACGCGATCCTGCTCGGGGCGATCGGCGACCCGAGTGTCCGGCCCGGCATCCTGGAGCGAGGGCTGCTCCTGCGGCTGCGCTTCGCGCTGGACCACCACGTCAACCTGCGGCCGGTCCGCCTGTTCCCGGGGGTCGTCGGGCCGCTCGGGGACAGGCAGTTCGACTTGGTCGTGGTGCGCGAGGGCACCGAGGGCCCGTACGTCGGCAACGGCGGCAGCATGCGCACCGGTACGCCGCACGAGGTCGCCACGGAGGTCAGCCTCAACACGGCGTACGGCGTCGAGCGGGTGGTCAGGGACGCCTTCGGTCGGGCGGTGGCGCGCCGTCGGCACCTGACACTGGTCCACAAGACCAACGTCCTCGTCCACGCCGGCGGGCTGTGGAAGCGGGTGTTCGACGAGGTCGCCCGCGACTTCCCGGAGGTCGAGACCGACTACCAGCACGTCGATGCCGCGTCGATGTTCTTCGTGACCCAGCCGGAGCGGTTCGACGTGGTCGTCACCGACAACCTGTTCGGGGACATCATCACCGACATCGGCGCCGCGATCGGCGGTGGCATCGGGCTGGCCGCCAGCGGCAACCTCGACGTGTCCAGGGTCAACCCGTCGATGTTCGAGCCTGTGCACGGCAGCGCCCCCGACATCGCCGGCCAGGGCACGGCCGACCCGACCGCGACGGTCCTGTCGGTCGCGATGCTCCTGGACCACCTGGGGCACCCCGACCTCGCCGCACGGGTCGAGGCCGCCGTCGCGCAGGACCTGCTGGTCCGTGGGCCGGCGCCCCGCAGCACCTCCCAGGTCGGCGACGCGTTGGCCGTCCTGGCCGGCTGACGGCAGACCGGCCAGGACGCGCCGCCCCCACTACGGTGCCATCGAGGAGGATCATCACCATGACCGAGGCGACCGTGCAGTTCACCAGCCAACTGAGCGACGCCCTCGTCGACCCGCAGGCCCGCGCCGCCATCCTGGCCGACCCGGCTTTCGGTCGGGTCTTCACCGACCACATGGTCTCGGTCTCCTGGAACGTCGCACAGGGCTGGCACGACGCCAAGCTGTCGGCTTACGCCCCAATCCTGGTCGACCCTGCCTCGGTCGTCCTGCACTACGGGCAGACCGTGTTCGAGGGGCTCAAGGCCTACCGCCAGCCCGACGGGGGGGTGGCGCTTTTCCGGCCCGACCGCAACGCCGCGCGGATGGTCAGGAGCTGCGAACGGCTGGCGCTGCCGACGTTTCCCGAGGACGCGTTCGTCGAGGCCTGCGAGCTGCTGGTGCGCACCGAGGCCGCTTGGGTCCCCGACGGTGACGGGACCTCGCTCTACCTGCGTCCGTTCGTCTGGGCCACCGAGGTCGGGCTGGGGGTGCGGCCCAGCGAGTCCGCCCGCTTCCAGGTCATCGCCTCGCCGGCCGGCAACTACTTCTCCGGCCCGTTGCGCCCGGTCTCCCTGTGGCTGTCCCAGGACTACGTCCGGGCGGCCCCCGGTGGGACCGGTGCGGCCAAGTGCGGCGGCAACTACGCGGCCTCCCTGGTCGCGCAGCGAGAGGCTTCCCAGAACGGCTGCGACCAGGTGGTCTTCCTCGACGCTGTGGAGCACCGCTGGCTCGAGGAGCTCGGCGGGATGAACATCTTCCTGGTCCTCGACGACGGGACGCTGGTCACGCCGGACATCAACGGGACGATCCTCGAGGGCATCACGCGCGACTCGGTCATCACGCTCGCACGCGAGCTCGGGCACGAGGTCCAGGAGCGCCGGGTCGACGTCGACGAGTGGCGCAAGGGGGCAGTGGACGGGACCGTCGTCGAGGTCTTCGCCTGCGGGACGGCGGCCGTCATCACCCCCATCGGGGCGCTGCGCTGGCCCGGTGGGGAGGTCGTCGCCCGCGACGGTCAGCCCGGACCGGTCACGATGCGACTGCGGCAGGCCCTGCTCGACGTGCAGTACGGCAGGACCCCTGACGTCCACGGCTGGCTGCGTCGAGTCACCTGATCCTGGTCAGGCCCGACCGTCCGACGTACGGTGCGGGCAGGAGGTGCCCGTGGACGTCCGCGACGCGATGAGCACGACAGTCCTGACCATCGGCCCCGCGCACACGCTGCGCCAAGCCGCTGCCCTCATGGCGGCCCGCAAGGTCGGTGCGGCCGTCGTCCACGACCCGGACGCCGACGGGCCGGGCATCCTCACCGAGCGGGACGTCCTGAAGGCTGTCGCTGCCGGCCAGGACCCCGACGTCGAGCTATGCGCAGACCACCTCACCCCCGACGCCGTGACGGCCAGCCCCGGCTGGGACCTCGACACGGCCGCCTCGGCGATGCTGTCGGGCGGGTTCCGTCACCTCGTGGTGCTGCAGCACGGCAGCGAGGTCGTCGGTGTCCTGTCCGTTCGTGACGTCGTTCGCGTCTGGAGCAGGCAGACCGCCGTCCACTGACCTGTCCGGCAGGAGGCCGGTGGTCGCTGCGCCGGGGACCTCCGGAGAGCCCCGGTAGCCTGCGGCCATGCGCATCGCCCGCTTCGCCACCGCCGCCGGAGAGGTCTCGTTCGGGGTGGTGGAGGGTCCGGGAAGCGACCCGGCCGACCTCGTCGTGGCGGCCATGGCAGGCCATCCGTTCGGCCCGGTCTCGCTGACGGGGGTGCGCCACCCGCTGTCGTCGGTCCGGCTGCTCGCCCCCGTCCTGCCCAGCAAGGTGGTCGGCATCGGCAAGAACTACGCCGACCACGTGGCCGAGATGGGGGCCATCCTGCCGGGCGAGACCCCCGTCGACCCGGTGGTGTTCCTCAAGCCGTCGACGTCCGTCATCGGGCCCGGCGACCCGATCGTGCTGCCCCGCAACAGCTCGCGTGTCGACCACGAGGCCGAGCTCGCCATCGTGATCGGCCGCCTGTGCCGCGAGGTCCCTGCCGCCAAGGCGCTCGACGTGGTCCTGGGCTGGACCTGCGCCAACGACGTGACGGCCCGTGACCACCAGCAGACCGACGTCCAGTGGACCCGCGGCAAGAGCCACGACTCGTTCTGCCCGCTCGGACCGTGGGTCGAGACCGACCTCGACGTCTCGGACGTCGCGGTCCAGTGCGCCGTGGACGGGACGGTCCGGCAGGACGGCCGGACCTTGCAGCTGCTGCACGGCGTGCCGGAGATCATCGAGTGGGTCACGGCGTTCATGACCCTGCTGCCCGGTGACGTCATCCTGACCGGTACGCCGGCCGGCGTCGGGCCGCTGGTGGCCGGCAACGCGGTGACGGTCCTCGTCGAGGGCATCGGGCCGCTCACCAACCCCGTCGTGGCCCGGTCATGAGCGTCCGGGTGCGGGTGGCTCCCTCGCCCACGGGGGACCCGCACGTCGGGACGGCGTACATGTCGCTGTTTAACAGGGCATTCGCACGTCAGCAGGGCGGGCAGTTCATCCTGCGAGTCGAGGACACCGACCGGGCGCGATTCGACCCGACCAGCGAGCAGCAGGTCTACGACACCCTGGCCTGGCTGGGGCTGCAGTGGGACGAGGGGCCCGACCGGGGCGGCCCCTACGCGCCGTACCGGCAGAGCGAGCGGCTCGAGACCTACGCCCCGCACGTGCAGAGGCTGCTCGAGGCCGGGCACGCCTACCACTGCTGGTGCACCCCGGACCGGCTGAAGGAGATGCGGGAGGACCAGCAGGCCCGCAAGGTCCCGACCGGCTACGACCGGCTGTGCCACGGCACGACGCGCGAGGAGCGCGCTCTGCTGCCGGGCTTCTCGGAGGTACCGGTGGTGCGGATGCTGGTCCCGCAGGACCCGCCGCTGCACTTCACGGACCTCATCCGCGGGGAGGTGAGCGCGCCCCGACCGGACGACCAGGTGATCCTCAAGGCGGACGGCTTCCCGACGTACCACCTCGCCGTCGTCGTCGACGACCATCTCATGGGCATCACCCACGTCGTGCGGGGCGAGGAGTGGATCTCCTCGACCCCCAAGCACCTGCTGCTGCTGGACTGGCTGGGTTGGGAGCGGCCGGCCTTCGCGCACATGCCGCTGCTGCGCAACGAGGACAAGAGTAAGATCAGCAAGCGCAAGAACCCGGCGGCGCGCCTGACGTGGTTCCAGGAGCAGGGCTACCTGCCCGAGGCGCTGCTCAACTTCCTCGGCCTGCTGGGCTACTCGCTGCCCTCCGGCGCGGAGGTCTTCGGCTTCGAGGAGTTCTCCGCGACGTTCGACTGGGGCCGGGTCAACACGGTCGGCCCGGTCTTCGACCTCGACAAGCTGGGGTGGCTCAACGGTCACTACCTACGCGAGCTCGCCCCAGCAGACCTCGCCGGTCGGCTCGCACCGTTCCTGGCCGGCGCCGGCCTGTACGACGGGTCACCCGAGCACAGCGCCCTGCTGGCCGGCGCCGTGCCGCTGGTGCAGACCCGGATGGCCGTGCTGTCCGAGGTCGTCGACCTGCTGCGCTTCCTGTTCGTGGACGAGACCGGCTTCGCCGTCGACCCGGCCGCTGCCGAGAAGCACTTCACCGACCTGAGCGTCCTGACCGCAGCCGCCGATGCGCTCGAGGGAGTGGAGCCGTGGACGACGCAGACCGTGCAGGCCGCCCTCGACGCCGCGCTCATCGACGGCATGGGGCTCAAGCGCGGCAAGGCCTACGCGCCGGTCCGGGTCGCCGTCTGCGGCGCCGCCGTGGCCCCACCCCTGCCCGAGTCGATGGCCCTGCTGGGCCGGGACCGGGTGCTGGGCCGGTTGCGCTCCGCGGCACGCTGAGGCCGAGCGAGCCATCCGCTAGAGTTCTTGCCGCAACGCCATTGGGGTATGGGGTAATTGGCAGCCCGACTGGTTCTGGTCCAGTTAGTCTTGGTTCGAGTCCAGGTACCCCAGCAATGCCACCTTCCTGAGGCGGCAGGACAACTGAATCACCTAGGGCCCCGTCGTCTAGCGGCCTAGGACGCCGCCCTCTCACGGCGGTAGCGTGGGTTCGAATCCCATCGGGGCTACGGCGCATCTTCTGGGAAGACGGCCCGATCACTATTGTGGTCGGGCCGTTGGACATGCTCGCGGGAGCCCAATGTCGGGGTCTAGGTCGAGGCCGAGCGTCGCAGCCGCCTCAGGGTCGTAGGTCCGCACGAGCTCGAGGGCGAACGCCAGCTTGTCGGGTATGCGCTGCCCCTTCGGCTGCGCTGTCGACCACAGCTCAAGATTGCCGGGACGGTTGTCGAGACGGTCGCCGTTGCGGTGGTGGACGGTCTCCTCGGACAGCAGTGGCCGGCCGAGCTGCCCAGCCATGACCATCCGGTGCTCCAGCTCGACTCGTCGGCCCGGGGGGACCAGGTGGCGTTGCTCGGGCTTGACCGAGACCAGCCAGTACCCGTGGCTCAACGCGCCGCCGCCGCCGCGTAATCGGACGGGTCCACCCCCGAGCGGGTCACCGTGGCGGGCGAGCCGAGCGGCGTGCGGACGGCACAGCCCGGCCGTGTGACGACCTCGGTCACAGTCCTCGACTGAGCAGCCGTCATCAGGATCGCGTCCCAGGGGCCGGTCGGCCTGGACATCGCCGGTGCGGCTCCAACGCAGGTAGTGGCCGTGACACCAGCTGCGCGTGACCGCGGCTCGCCCGCAGGTCGGGACGTCACAGGGGATCGGTTCGCGGTCAGGCTGCACCGCTCCATGCCGCAGGAGCTGCTTGTAGTGCCGTGCGCAGTGCCCGCGGGCGTAGACGACCCGGCCGCACCCGGCCTCGCACGGGTGCTTCACGTACCCATGCTGCCGCGCTCCTCCGACAGTCCTAGACCAGCTGCAGACCCGCCCGGCGGGTACGGCGGACGTGCTCGTCGACGCAGTCGTCGCAGCAGCAGCGGCCGGTCATCGCCAGCAGCAGCACGGCCGGGACCTGTGCCACCGGGCCGTCCCCGGGCCAGTCCCCGGCGAGGGCTCGAGGGACGGCGACGACGGCGAGCGCGCCGTCGTCACCCGAGGGGACGGGGCGGTGGACGGCTGGCCGGGTCACGTGCGCCTCCGAGGGGCGGGTCGTCTGCCACTGTCCGCGCTGCCCGACCCGGCGGCACCACCCGTCCTGACTGTCGGCGACGGCCCGACCTGACTAGTCCAAGGGGGCCCGCAGCTCCTGCGCAGCGGCGCAGACGGCCGCTGCGTGCAACCGCCCGGGGCTGCGCGTCATGCGGTCCGCCGGCCCTGACACGCTGACGGCGGCGACCACCACTCCGTCGTGCCCCCGGACCGGCGCCGACACGGAGGCCACACCCTGCACGCGCTCAGCGACGCTGTGAGCCCAGCCGCGCCGCCGTACCTCGGCGAGCACCCGACCCGTGAAGGCGGCTCCCGCGGGGGCGTCACCTGACCAGGCCAGCAGCACCTGGGCTGCGGAACCGGCCGTCATGGGCAGGGTCGTCCCGACAGGCACGGTGTCCCGGAGTCCGCTGCCCAGGTCTGCGGCGGCGACGCAGACCCGCTGGTCGCCCAGCCGCCGGTAGAGCTGCGCGCTCTCCCCCGTGGCGTCGCGCAGTCGCTGCAGGACCGCGCCGGCCCGCTCGAGCAGGCCGTCCCCGGCCGCCGGGGCGAGCAGCCGGGGCCCGAGCTGCCACCGGCCGTCGGGCTCGCGGCGCAGCATCCGGTGGACCTCGAGGGCCACGGCGAGGCGGTGAGCCGTCGCGCGGGATAGCCCGGTCGTGTCCGTGAGGGCGGCCAGCGTGTGGGCGCCGCCCTGCACCGCGTCGAGGACGAGGACGACCTTGTCCAGGACGCCGACTCCGCTAGTGTGTTCCACATAGCGATATTGCCATCCCAACATGTGGGACGCAAGTGAAGGAGTAGCTGATGGGCCGCACGCTTGCCGAGAAGGTCTGGGACGACCACGTCGTACGACGCGCCGACGGCGAGCCCGACCTGCTCTACATCGACCTGCACCTCGTCCACGAGGTGACGAGCCCGCAGGCCTTCGACGGGCTGCGGCTGGCCGGCCGGCCGGTGCGCCGGCCCGACCTCACCCTCGCGACCGAGGACCACAACGTTCCCACCGACCTGCTCCAGGGCCCGATCGTCGACCCGGTCAGCCGGGTCCAGGTCGAGACGCTGCGCGCCAACTGCGCCGAGTTCGGGGTCCGGTTGCACCCGATGGGCGATGCCGGCCAGGGCATCGTGCACGTCATCGGTCCTCAGCTCGGCATCACCCAGCCCGGCATGACGATCGTGTGCGGCGACAGCCACACGAGCACCCACGGGGCGTTCGGGGCCCTGGCCTTCGGCATCGGGACCAGCGAGGTCGAGCACGTCCTCGCAACGCAGACCCTGCCCCTCCCGCGGCCACGCACCATGGCCGTCACCGTCGAGGGCGACCTCCCGGCGGGCACGAGCGCCAAGGACCTCGTCCTGGCCCTGATCGCCCAGGTGGGGACGGCTGGTGGCCAGGGCTACGTCGTGGAGTACCGAGGGCCGGCCATCGAGGCGCTGTCGATGGAGGGCCGCATGACGGTCTGCAACATGAGCATCGAGTGGGGTGCCCGGGCCGGCATGATCGCTCCTGACGCGACTACCTACGCCTACCTGCGGGGTCGTGACCACGCCCCGCAGGGCGCGGACCTCGACGCCGCGATCGCCGCCTGGGACGCCCTGCGGACCGACCCCGACGCGGTCTTCGACAAGCAGGTCGTGCTCGACGCCTCCACGGTGACCCCCTTCGTCACCTGGGGCACCAACCCCGCTCAGGGTGTCCCGCTGTCCGCCGACGTGCCCGACCCGCAGGCCCTGCCCGCAGGAGATGCCCGCGACGCAGCCGAGCGGGCCCTTGCCTACATGGGCCTGACGGCCGGTACGCCGATGCGCGACGTCCGCGTCGACACGGTCTTCCTCGGCTCGTGCACCAACGGCCGCATGGAGGACCTGCGGACCGCGGCTGCGGTCCTGCAGGGCCGACGGGTGGCCCCCGGGGTCCGCATGCTCGTCGTCCCTGGCTCCATGCTCGTCAAGCACCAGGCGGAGCGGGAAGGCATTGATGCCGTCTTCACCAAGGCCGGCGCCGAGTGGCGCAGCGCCGGCTGCTCGATGTGCCTCGGCATGAACCCCGACACCCTGGCGCCGGGGGAGCGCAGCGCCTCCACCAGCAATCGCAACTTCGAGGGCCGGCAGGGCCGAGGGGGGCGCACGCACCTGGTGTCGCCCGAGGTCGCCGCCGCTACCGCCGTCTTGGGCCACCTCGCCGCGCCCGCCGACCTCACCGACAGGACCGTCTGATGGAGCCGTTCGTCACCCTGACTGGGACCGCGGTCCCGCTGCGTCGCAGCGACGTCGACACTGACCAGATCATCCCTAGCGACTGGCTCAAGCGCGTTCAGCGCACGGGTTTCGGGGCAGGGCTATTTAGCCAGTGGCGCGAGGACCCGTCCTTCGTCCTCAACCAGCCCGAGCGGGCTGGGGCGAGCGTGCTACTGGCGGGGGAAAATTTCGGCACGGGTTCGTCGCGGGAGCATGCCGTCTGGGCCTTGACCGACTACGGGTTCCGGGCGGTCATCAGCGCCCGCTTCGCCGACATCTTTCGGGGCAACAGCCTCAAGGGTGGGCTGCTGCCCGTGCAGCTGCCCGCGCCCGTCGTGGCCCAGCTCCAGGACCTCGTCGAGTCCGACCCGGCCGCCCTCGTCACCGTCGACCTCGAGGCCCGTCAGGTCCGCGCGCACGGGGTCCTCGCACCCTTCGAGCTCGACGACTTCACCCGCTGGCGGCTGATGGAGGGCCTGGACGACATCGACCTGACCCTGCGACACGCCGAGGAGGTCGAGGACTTCGAGCGGCGCCGGCCGACCTGGAAGCCCTCGGCGTTGCGCGCCTGACAGGTGCAGGACGGCGCCGTGGACGACGACGAGTTGGTCGTGGACCGGTCCCGGCGGCTACGGGATACGTAGCGACGGCTAGGCAGCGCTGGCCTCCCGAAAAATGAAAAGGCCTGTCTAGCAGAGGGTCTCATCGCCAAGGTCGATTCCTCCCCGCACGGCCTGACCCGGGCGTCCACCCGCGTGGACCGCTCGATCGTGGCGCGCACTGCCGTCGAGAACACCTGACATGGAGTCGCTTGCGTTTCGCCGACTGACCGGAACTGCTGTCTGGCAGCACAAGAGGTGGTCGACGCAGGGCCGCTGCGGCTCTACCGTTCGTGCGAGACAGGGGCATCAGCCTCGCCACTCCTGGAGGTAGCGCAGTGAACAAGGCCGAGTTGATCGAGGCCATCACCGACCGGTTGGGCGACCGCAAGACGGCGTCGGCCGCGGTCGAGGCCATCGTGGAGACCGTCACGACGACAGTCTCCAAGGGTGAGAAGGTCGTCATCGCAGGGTTCGGCGTCTGGGAGAAGGTTGACCGGGCGGCCCGCACGGCTCGCAACCCCTCCACGGGCGAGACCGTAAAGCTGAAGAAAACGTCCGTCCCGAAGTTCCGCCCCGGCACGGGGTTCAAGGAGTCGGTCGCAGGCGTCAAGAAGGCGGTGAAGGCCGCCCCCGGTGCCGCCCGGGCTGCCGCCGGCTCCGCGCCGGCCAAGCGCGCAGCGGCCAAGGCCACCGGCACCCGCGCCGCCGCGAAGGCCACTGCCGTCAAGGCGCCAGCGAGGGCGGCAACCAAGGCCAGCGCAACCAAGTCCCCTGTCAAGGCGCCTGTCAAGGCGGCCAAGGCTCCTGCGAAGGCTGCGGCCAAGGCCCCTGCAAAGGCCGCGACCAGGGCCCCGGCCAAGGCTGCTGCCACGAAGGCCCCCGCCAAGGCCGCAGCCAAGGCAGCCCCGAATGCCCCGGCCAAGGCCACCAAGGCCACCAAGGCCACCAAGGCCACTGCCAAGCGGGCAGCCTCCCGCTGAGCTCAGCCCGTCCGCAAGCACGTATGACGTAAGAGCCCTGACCGACCACTGGTCAGGGCTCTTACGTCGTGTGGGCCGCCTCGGGTCAGGGCTCTTACGTCGTATGGTCCGCCTGGGGTGAGGGCGTGCCCGGTGGCGTCATACCGGCAAGGCCGATCCACGTCACCGATCCCCCCTCCACCAGCAGCTCGAGGCGCTGTCCGGATCTCAGGAACCGGAAGACACTGGGACCCAGCAGCTCGGCGGCAAGCGCGAGGCGGCTGCCGTCGTCGAGGACGACGCTGCCGCCCTGCGGTCCCCAGGCAGCGACCGTCCCCTGTCGTCGCAGCGGGTCGGGCCGGGTCACAGGTGGAGCACCGCGGCGGCTGTCGACGGACCGACCCCGAGCAGCAGAGCTGCCGCGAGGTCGGCCGGGGTGTCGACGTCACGCCGGAGCGCAGGGGCGCCGTCGAGCTCCATAGCGCCGGAGTGCTGGTGCCGAGCGCGGGACCCCGGACCGAACAGCGGTGCGAGCTCCCGGCCTGCTGGAGCCGCCAGCATCGTCGTGCCCGTGCCGTCCGCGTCGGCGACGAAGGCCCGCCCCTCACCGACGGCCGACAGTGCCTGCTCCAGGTGTGCCGGCCGCAGGCAGGGCAGGTCACCTGCCAGGGCCAGGACCGGCCGCCAAGGACTGCTGCTCCGCAGCAGGTCACTCCCACGACGGAGGGCACCGTTGAGGCCGCCGTGGGCGTCCTCTGCCGCGACCAGGGCCCCGAGGTCCCGCATGGCCTCGTCAGCCTCGAGGTCGCCCGTCACGACCAGGACCTCGGACACCGTGGCCGTGGCCAGGCAGGCGGCGACCACGTCGAGGGCGAAGGCCAGCGCGAGGTCCCGCCGGCCCTGCCCGCCGTACGCCGCCAGCCGCGACTTGGCCTCCGACAGGCGCTTGACGGGCACGACCACTGCCCAGGACCCCGCCACGCCAGGCAGTCTGGCAGGCCCCTCGACACGGCTGCGCGGGCAGACGACACTCTGGTGCGGCGACGGGGCCGGGTGGAAGGGGACGTCGTGGGGCTGGGGCGCATCGGGTTCTGGTACCGCCTGGCCGTGGTCATCGCCAAGCCGCCGCTGCTCGCCCTCACCCGGCCCAGGTGGGAGGGCCTCGAGCACGTGCCCCGCGAGGGTGGCGTCATCCTGGCGGCCAACCACATCTCGGCGATGGACCCCTTCGTGCTCGGCGACTTCGTGCTGTTCGGGGTCGGCCGGCCGGCGCGCTACATGGCCAAGTCCACGCTGTTCGAGGGGGACGGCTTCGTCGCTCGCATCATGCGCGGGGCCGGGCAGATCCCCGTGAACCGCGGCTCCGCCGACGCGTCGCTGGCCCTGCGCGACGCCGTGACGGCCCTGCAGTCCGGTGAGCTGATCGTCATCTACCCCGAGGGGACCGTGAGCCGCGACCCTGGCAAGTGGCCGATGCGGGCCCGTACGGGGGTCGCCCGGCTGGCGCTGCTCTCGGGCGCCCCTGTCGTGCCCGTGGCCCAGTGGGGAGCCCAGGAGATCCATGACACCTACCGCGGCAAGGGCGTCCACCTGCTCCCTCGCCACGTCGTCCGGGTCCATGCCGGCCCGGTCGTCGACCTGTCGGCCTACCGGGGTCGGGAGCTGACCGCCGAGGTGCTGCATGAGGCGACGGAGGCGGTGATGGCCGCGGTGCGCACGCAGGTCGAGGCGCTGCGCGGCGAGCAGGCGCCGACTCCGGTGCACGACCCGGCGGCCGCCACGGACGAGACCCCTCACCTCCCCGTCAGCTCCGCCGACCCGCAGCGGTCGGCGTGACGCAGGCCGCGATCCTTGGCGCCGGGTCGTGGGGGACAGCCTTTGGCAAGGTCCTCGCCGACGCCGGCACCGACGTCGTGCTGTGGGCCCGCCGCGCGCAGCTGGCTGTTGCCATCGGCGACACCCACGAGAACCCCGACTACCTGCCCGGCATCGTCCTGCCGGGTGGCCTCGTCGCCACGAGCGACGCGGTCCAGGCCGTCCAGGACGCTGAGTTCGTCGTCTTCGCCGTACCGTCCCAGTCGCTGCGCGACAACCTCGCGACGGTTGCCGCCCATCTGCGGCCGGACGTGGTCCTCGTCAGCCTCATAAAGGGCGTCGAGCTCGGCACGACCAAGCGGATGAGCGAGGTCATCAGCGAGGTCGCCGACGTCCCGCTGTCCCGGGTGGCGGTGGTCACCGGCCCTAACCTGGCCAAGGAGATCGCCCTCGGCCAGCCGGCTGCCACCGTGGTCGCCTGCATCGACGGCGGCGTGGCCGACCGGCTCCAGGACGCCTGTGGCACCCGCTACTTCCGGCCGTACACCAACTTCGACGTGATCGGCTCGGAGCTGGGTGGCGCGGTGAAGAACGTCATCGCCTTGGCGACGGGAATGGCTGAGGGCATGGGGTTCGGCGACAACACCAAGGCTTCCCTGATGACCCGTGGCCTCGCGGAGACAGCCCGGCTCGGGGCGGCCTTGGGCGCCGACCCAATGACCTTCGCGGGCCTGGCCGGACTGGGGGACCTCGTCGCCACCTGCAGCTCACCCCTGTCGCGCAACCGCACCTTCGGAGTGCGCCTCGGCAGCGGTGAGCGCCTCGAGGACATCCTGGGCAGCAGGCAGCAGACCGCCGAGGGTGTCAAGAGCTGCCGCTCGATCCTGGAGCTGGCCCGCAAGCACGACGTCTCGATGCCGATCACCGAGCACGTCGTCTCCGTCGTCCACGACGGCATGCCGCCGACGGAGATGGTGCGCGGGCTGATGTCGCGAGACACCAAGAGCGAGTGACCGGCCAACCGACCCGCGCCGTCCACGGTCCCGCCCCGCGGCCGGTCGACCAGCGCCCGCTCGTGGCTCCGGTCCATCGCACCGCCACCTTCGTCGTCGACACGGCGCAGGAGATGGCGGAGCTGTTCGCGGGGACGACGCAGGGCTGGACCTACAGCCGCACCGACAACCCGACCGCGACCGCCTTCGCGGACGCCGTCGCCGCGCTGGAGGACCCGACCTTGCAGGCTGTGGGGCAGCCGTTCGCGTCCGGCATGGCCGCGATCTCCGCGACGCTGATGTCGCTGTGCCGCACCGGTTCCCACGTCGTCGCCCCTCGGGAGGTGTACGGCGGCACCTGGGCCCTGCTCACGCGTCAGCTGGCCCGCTTCGGTGTCACCACGACCTTCGTCGACGCGACGGACCTGGCCGCCGTCGAGCAGGCGCTGCGGCCCGAGACCGCCGTCCTGTGGGCCGAGGTGCTGGCGAACCCCACCATGACGGTCGCCGACCTGCCCGGGCTGGCAGCGGTGTCGCGACGGGCCGGGGTCCCCCTGGTCGTCGACGCGACATTCGCCAGCCCGGTCCTGTGCCGTCCTCTCGAGCACGGGGTCGACCTCGTCGTGCACAGCGCCACCAAGTACCTCGGGGGGCACTCCGACGCGACCGGTGGGGTCGTCGTGGGTCGGCCGGCGCTGGTGTCCGGTGTCCGCGAGGTGCGGGTCGACCTCGGGGGCTCACTCGCCCCGGACGAGGCGTTCCTACTGCAGCGGGGCCTCGCGACGCTGCCCCTGCGGGTGGTCCGGCAGTGCGAGACCGCGCTGGCTCTGGCCGAGGCGCTGCAGGGCCACCCCGAGGTCGTCCGGGTCGACCACCCCGGGCTCGTGAGCCACCGCGACCACGCGTTGGCCCGCCGGCTGTTCCACCCCGGGCTGTACGGCGCCGTGCTGACCC
>JAYTHS010000042.1:0-1943 GCA_043732345.1 Frankiales bacterium
CCTTCCCGGTGTTCGGCAAGACCGGGACCACCGACGGCAGCACCGACGCGTGGTTCACGGCCTGCGTGCCCGGTCAGCATCTGTGCTTCGCGACCTGGACGGGCTACGAGTACAGCTGTGCTCCCTGACGCAGCGGACGGGGACGGCCAAGGCTGTCAGGCTGCACGTCGTCGGGCCCGCCTGCGGCGGCATGCACGCCCTCGGGGGGTCATCGGCCAGATCTACGGCGACACCCTGCCCGCCAGGGTCTTCGCCCGGACGCAGGCCCTGCTGGCGCAGGTTCGGGCCGCCCGGTCGTCGCCGGCGCCGATGACGTTCCCGGCCCGGCCGACCAGCTCACCGACGCCTGACGCGATCCTGCCTAGCCCGGCCCCCCGCCCCCCGCCCCCGCCGCCCGCGACCCAGCAACCGGACGACCCCGACCGGCCGCTGACTCTGGCCGTACCGGCTGATCACAGGGGCCGTACCGGCCGCGACCTGTGCCATGCTGCGCCGCTGCAGCCCCGCCGCCCCGGAGAGGCACTTCGTGACGACATCGACCGACGGTAACCCGACTGACGGCAACCTCGCCGGCCTCGTCGCGGCGGCCGCTGCCCGCACCCCCGATAAGCCTGCCCTGCTCTGCGGGGCACAGGTGCTGAGCTGGGCGGAGCTGCAGGACCGGGTCGCCCGCGTGGCCGGCGGGCTGCAGGCCCTGGGGCTGGCGCCCGGTGACCGGGTGGCCGTCCACCTTGGCAACGTCCCCGACTTCGTCGTCCTCTACTTCGCCGTCTTGCGGGCCGGCCTGGTAGCCGTCCCGGTCAACACCGGCTACACCGCGACCGAGCTGCTGCACGTGCTGGGGGACAGCGGTGCCCGCCTTGTTGTCACAACCCCCGGGAGCCCCGTCCAGGAGCTGGACCCCGCGCCCGAGCACGTCGTGACCGACCTCGCCACGCTCGACGGCCCCGCTGTGACCGACGCCGTAGGGTGCGGCGAAGACCTCGCCGTCGTGCTGTACACCTCTGGGACCAGCGGTCGGCCCCGGGGCGCGATGCTCAGCCACCGGGCGCTGCTGGCCAACCTGGAGCAGGCCGCCGCCATCGATCCACCCGTCATGGGCAGCGACGACGTGGTGCTGCTCGTGCTGCCGCTGTTCCACGTGTATGGGCTCAATGGAGCGCTGGGGATGGTCGCGCACAGCGGAGCGACGGGTGTCCTCGCCGAGCGCTTCGACCCGGTGGAGACCCTCGAGCTGGTCCGTCGGCACGCCGTGACCAGCCTCGTCGGGGCCCCGCCGATGTGGGTCGCCTGGTCAATGCTCCCGGACGTCGAGGGGGCCTTCACCTCCGTACGGGTGGCGCTGTCCGGAGCCGCCCCCCTGCCACCGGCGGTGCTGCATCGCGTCCTGGACACGACGGGCCACCACGTCTTCGAGGGCTACGGACTCACCGAGACCGCCCCGGTCCTGACCTCCACGCTGATGAGCGAGGTCGCCAAGCCCGGCTCGATCGGTCGCCCGCTGCCTGGCATCGAGCTGCGGCTGCTCGACGAGCGCGGCCAGGAGGTCGAGGAGGGTGACCCCGGTGAGATCGTCGTCCGCGGCGCGAACCTGTTCTCCGGCTACTGGCCGGACGGTGTCGAGGGTCCCGACGCCGATGGCTGGTTCGCGACCGGCGACATCGCCGTGGCCGACGCCGACGGCGACCTGCGGCTGGTCGACCGGCGCAAGGAGCTGGTGCTCGTCAGCGGCTTCAACGTCTACCCGCGCGAGGTCGAGGAGGTGCTGGCTGCCCACCCGGCTGTCGCCGAGTGCGCCGTCCTCGGCGTTCCGCACCCCTACACCGGGGAGTCCGTGAAGGCACTGGTCGTGCTGAACCCCGGCCGGTCGCTGTCGGCCGACGAGGCGATCGCCCACTGCGCCCGGTCGCTGGCCCGCTTCAAGTGCCCGACGTCCGTCGAGG
>JAYTHS010000043.1:0-6701 GCA_043732345.1 Frankiales bacterium
AGCAGGGCGTCGCCGGCGAGCAGCCGCTGCAGCGGGAGCCCCGCCTTGCGCATCGCCCGCCCGATCCCCTCCTTGCCCTGCTCGACGGCGTCCTCGCGGCGCTCCTTGGCGAACCACTGCCGGATCTTGTTGCGGGCCCGGGGGCTCTTGACGAACTGCAGCCAGTCCCGCGACGGGTGCGCCGTCTCGGCTTTGCTGGTGAAGATCTCGATGACGTCGCCGTTGTCCAGGGTGGACTCCAGCGGCACCAGCCGGCCGTTGACGCGGGCCCCGATGCACCGGTGCCCGACCTCGGTGTGGACGCCGTAGGCGAAGTCGACGGGCGTCGCGCCCGCGGGCAGCGACACGACGTCGCCCTTGGGGGTGAAGACGAAGACCTCGGCGCTGTGCAGGTCAAACCGCAGCGAGTCCAGGAACTCCCCCGGGTCCTCGGACTCCTTCTGCCAGTCCAGCAGCTGGCGCAGCCAGGCCATGTCGTCGCCCTTGACCGGCCCCGCGGCCTCGGCCCCGCCCTCCTTGTACTTCCAGTGCGCAGCGATGCCGTACTCCGCACGCTTGTGCATCTCGGCGGTCCGGATCTGCAGCTCCAGCGGCTTGCCCTCAGGTCCGATCACGGAGGTGTGCAGCGACTGGTACATGTTGAACTTGGGCATCGCGATGTAGTCCTTGAACCGCCCCGGGACCGGTGACCACATCGCGTGGATCGTGCCGAGCGCGGCGTAGCAGTCGCGTACGTCGTCGACGGTGACCCGGATACCGACCAGGTCGTAGATGTCAGTGAACTCACGGCCCCGGACGATCATCTTCTGGTAGATCGAGTAGTAGTGCTTCGGCCGGCCGGTGACGGTGGCCTTGATCTTCGCCGAGCGCAGGTCGTTGCCGACCTTCTCGACGACCTCGGCCAGCTGGGTGTCGCGGGACGGTGCGCGGTCGGCGACGAGGCGGACAATCTCGTCGTACCGCTTGGGGTAGAGCGTCGCGAAGGCGAGGTCCTCCAGCTCCCATTTGATGGTGTTCATGCCCAGCCGGTGCGCGAGCGGGGCGAAGATCTCCAGGGTCGTGGTGGCGATGCGCTCCTGCTTCTCCTGCTTGAGCCAGCGCAGGGTGCGCATGTTGTGCAGCCGGTCGGCGAGCTTGATGACCAGCACCCGCGGGTCGCGGGCCATCGCCACGACCATCTTGCGGATGGTCTCGGCCTCCGCAGCCTCACCGTACTTGATCTTGTCGAGCTTGGTGACCCCGTCAACGAGGTGGGCGACGTCCTCGCCGAACTCCTCCCGGACATCCTCCAGGGTGTAGGGCGTGTCCTCGACGGTGTCGTGCAGCAGGGCCGCGACCAGCGTGGTGGTGTCCATCCCCAGCTCGGCCAAGATCGTCGTCACGGCGAGGGGGTGGGTGATGTAGGGGTCCCCGCTGCGCCGCCGCTGGTCGCCGTGCATCTGCTCGGCGACCTCGTAGGCGCGCACGACCAGCCGGGTGTCGGCCTTGGGATGGCTGGTGCGGATGGTGCGGACGAGCGGCTCGAGCACCGGCGGGGTGCCACCCGGCCGGGTCGGGGCGGTCAGCCGGGCCAATCGGGCCCGGACCCGACGGCCGCTCGGGGTGCCCGTCCCGGTGTCAGACACGCGGTCGTGGTCGTCCAGTCCGAGCACGACGGGCTCGGCCGGCACGCCCGGCGCGAACGGCGCAGCGGACGGCGCGGAGGGGTCCGGGGTCATGGCCACTCCTGTCGATCGGGGTGACTCCAGTGTACGGACCGGCCCGGCCCGTCACTCGTCGTCCGGGGGCCAGCCTGCCCTGGTGCCCTCAGGCCGTGAGGAGCGCCTGGACGGCGACCCCCGGCAGTGCCGCGCGCCCCGCCAGGAACGCCAGCTCGAGCAGCACCCCGAGCCCGACGACCGTCGCGCCCGAGCGCTCGACGAGGTGGACGGCCGCTGCCGCCGTCCCTCCGGTCGCGAGGACGTCGTCGACGACGAGCACCCGCTCCCCCGGCCTGCAGGCATCGGTGTGGACCTGCAGGACGTTCGAGCCGTACTCGAGGTCGTAGCTGCGCTCGTGCACCTCGCGCGGGAGCTTGCCGGGCTTGCGCACCGGGACGACCCCTGCCCCCAGCAGGTAGGCCACCGGCCCAGCCAGCAGGAACCCCCGGGCCTCGACCCCGACGACCTTGTCGACTGTGCCGCGCTCGTAGGCGCCGGCCAGCTGCTCGACCGCACCGGCGAACACCCCAGCGCTGCCAAACAGCGGACTGAGGTCCTTGAAGACGATCCCCGGGGTGGGGAAGTCGGGTACGTCTTGGACGTAGTCCGAGAGGTCGAGCATCAGCGCCGCTTCTTGCCGACCGGCCGCGACGGGCGGGTGCCCTTCTTTTTCTTGGCCGGCTGGGTCGTACGACGGACTGCGGTGGCGGTCACCGGCTCGCCAGTCGCCTCGAGCGGCGTCGCCGTCACGCCGCCAGGGATCGTCGAGCGGGCCACCAGGCCGCCCTTCTGGCCACCGACCCGGCCCCCGGCCCGGCGCTGCAGGACCCGGGTGTGGAGCGCCTTGAACTGCGGCTCGCGCTCCTTGAGGTCGGCGAGCAGGGGCGTGGCGAGGAACAGGCTCGAGTAGGCGCCCGCGCCCAGCCCGACGAACAGCGCCAGTGCGAGGTCCTTCAGCGTGCCCGCACCGAGCAGCAGCGCCCCGACGAACAGCAGCCCCGACACCGGCAGCAGCGCGATCAGCGAGGTGTTGATGGAGCGCATGAAGGTCTGGTTCACCGCGAGCTCAGCGGCCTCGCTGTAGGTCGAGGTGCTCCCGGAGGCCAGGCCCCGGGTGTTCTCCTCCACCTTGTCGAACACGACGATCGTGTCGTAGAGCGAGTAGCCCAGGACCGTCAGCAGCGCAATGACCGTGGACGGCGTCACGACGAACTGGGTGAGGGAGTAAATCCCGGCGGCCAGCACCAGGTCGTGGATCAGCGCGATGATCGCCGCGGCCGCCATCTTGGGCTCGAAGCGCAGCGAGATGTAGATGATGACGGCGATCAGGAACGCCACCAGCCCCTGCAGGGCCTTGCTGGTGATCCGCTTGCCCCACGCCGCTCCGACGTCGCGGCTGTCGACGAGGTTGGCATCGACCTTGTAGTGGCTGGCGAGCCCGGCCACCACCTTGTCGGCGGCGGCCTTGGGGATCGGACCGGTCTCCACCCGGAGCCGGACGGCGCCCTGACTGCTCTTGGTGGTCTGCACGATCGGGTCCTTCAGCCCCAGCGAGGCGACGAACGTTCGGCCGTCGGCGATGGAGACGTCCTTGCCGACAGGGACCTGGAAGATGCTCCCGCCCTTGAACTCCACCCCGAGGTTGAACCCCTGGAACAGCATGCTGAGCAGCGCGATGAGCACCAAGACCCCGGAGGCGACGTAGAAACGCTTGCGCCGCTGGATCAGGGGGAAGGCGGTCTCGCCGAGGAACAGGCGCCGGGCGAGTCCCATGTCAGGCCTCCACAATCGTTGTCGAGGGGCCGGTCGCGGGGCCGGAGGGGGTAGCGAGCGTCCGCCGGACCATCCCGGCGGACGGCTCGCCGCCGTCGGGGCCGTGGAAGCCGGTGAGCCGCGTGTGGGAGAACCAGGAGTAGCGGCTCAGCAAGCTGATCAGCGGCCGGGTGAACAGGAACACGGTCACGACGTCGAGCAGCGTCGACAGACCCAGCGTGAACGCGAAGCCGCGGACCCCGCCGACGGACACGAAGTACAGGATGAACGCGGCCAGGAACGACACGGAGTCGGCGGACAGGATCGTGCGTCGCGCCCTCGTCCAGGCCCGGTCGACGGCGCTGCGGGGCGTGCGCCCCTCCTTGATCTCGTCCTTGAGGCGTTCGAAGAACACGACGAACGAGTCGGCGGTGATGCCGACCGAGACGATGAAGCCGGCGATGCCCGCGAGGGACAGGGCGAAGCCGATCTCCTTGCCCAGGACGCAGACCGCGCCGTACGTGAGGGCGGCGGAGACCAGCAGCGAGGAGATGGTGACCAGGCCGAGCGCCCGGTAGTAGAGCATCGAGTAGAGGACGACGGCGATCAGCCCGAGGCCGCCCGCGATGAGCCCGCTGCGGAGCTGGTCGTCACCCAGCGACGGCGACAGGATCTCGGTGTCCCCGGCGACCAGGGTGACCGGCAGGGCACCGAACTTGAGGTTGTTGGCGAGCTCGGAGGCCTGGGCCTCGCTGAACTGACCGGTGATCTGGGCGTCGCCGTTGATGACCGTCTGGATGGTCGGGGCGCTCACCACCACCCCGTCCAGCACGACCCCGACCTGCTTGCCGACGGTCTTCTCGGTGAGCGTGGTCCAGCGGTTCTGCCCCTTGCCGGTGAACTGGATATTGACGTTCGGGGCGCCCGTGGTCTGGTCGTTGCCCACGTTGGCGCCCTTGACGTCGGTGCCGACGACCTTGGCGACGGCGAGGTGGTACTTGATCGGCGAGAACGCATCGCAGGCGACGATCTCCTTGGTCGGGACCGGGTCGGCCCCGCCCTGGCGGGCCTTGGGGTTGCTGCAGTCCAGCGCTGCGTACGCCGCGGGCGTGTAGACAGCCCCGCTGACCACCAGGTCGGTCGCGGCGGCCGGGCTGCCCGCCGTGGCCGGCGCCGTCGCGATCGGTCGTTGCGCGGTGGGGGCCGGGCTCGGGGCCGGGCTTGCCGACGGGGCGGCCAGCAGGCCCGCCGCGAGCGGCCGGCGGTTGACGGGCGAGGTGGGTGAGGCGCCCGGGGCCGAAGGGGCGCTGGCCCCGGCGCTCGAGGTTGCGGCGCTCGAGGGTGCGGCGCTGGAGGGTGCGGGGCTCGCGGCGGGGGGCCCCGAAGCCTTCGGGCCGACTGAGGCACCCGCAGAGCCCGACGGCGCCGGGGTCGGCAGCGTGGACGTGACCCCGCTGGGCTGCGGGGAGCCGATCACCTCGCGGAAGTTCAGCTGGGCGGTCTTGGTGACGTTGGCGATGCTGGCGCGGTTGCCGCCGGGGACGCTGACGACGATGACGTCGCCCTCGGTGACGACCTCAGCCTCCGAGACGCCGGCGCTGTCGACCCGGCGCCGGATGATCTCGACGGCGGTCGAGAGCTGGTTGGCGCTGACCTTCTTGCCACCTTCCGCCTTGGGCGTGAGGATCACCGTGGCCCCGCCCTTGAGGTCCAGGCCCAACTTGGGCCTGAGCCAGGCACTGCCCGGCCCCAGGAGCGCCACCGCCAGGTAGAGCAGCAGGAGAACCGCGGCGAGGACGCCGAAGTAGCGACCGACGTGCAGCTGGCCACGCTTGGACGGGGCAGGACGTGCCACCTGGAGGTGTCTCCTCGACTAGGGCGACCGGTCCGGAGCGGGCGGCCGCGGTGCCACGACGGCAACCGGTAGATCGGAGGCGAGTCTACGGTCAGGCCCGACCGGTGAACGGTCTGCCGCGCGCACGGGTTCCGCTCAGCCGAGGTCGAGCTCCAGCGTCCCGACCGGCCCGGGCGGGCGCAGGCCGAGGTGCGCCCACGCCGCGGGCGTCGCCATCCGGCCGCGGGGGGTCCGTACGACGAGCCCGGTCCGGACGAGGAACGGCTCGGCGACCTCCTCGACGGTCTCGGTCTCCTCGCTGACAGCCACGGCGAGGGTCGACAGGCCGACGGGTCCGCCGCCGAAGCGGCGTACCAGGGCGTCCAGGACGGAGCGGTCCAGGCGGTCCAGGCCGAGCTCGTCCACGTCGTAGATCGCGAGCGCCTCCTGGGCGGTGGCCCGGGTGATCTGGCCGTCGGCGCGGATCTCGGTGTAGTCGCGGACCCGCCGCAGCAGCCGGTTCGCGATCCGGGGGGTGCCCCGCGAGCGACCCGCGATCTCCGCGGCCCCGCCGGCGTTGAGGGGTACGTCGAGCAGGCGGGCCGACCGGACGAGGACCTGCTGCAGCTCGGCCGGGGAGTAGGGCTCCATGTGGGCGGTGAAGCCGAAGCGGTCGCGCAGCGGGCCGGTGAGCAGACCGGACCGCGTGGTGGCGCCCACGAGCGTGAACGGGGCGACGTCGAGCGGGATCGCGGTGGAGCCGGCGCCCTTGCCGACGACGACGTCGACCCGGAAGTCCTCCATCGCCATGTAGAGGAGCTCCTCGGCAGGACGGGCGATCCGGTGGATCTCGTCGATGAACAGCACCTCACCCTCGGTGAGGCTGCTGACCAGCGCCGCGAGGTCGCCCGCCCGCTCCAGCGCCGGTCCGCTGGTGATGCGGAGGCCGGCGCCGAGCTCAGCCGCGATGATCATCGCCAGGCTGGTCTTGCCCAGCCCCGGGGCCCCGGACAGCAGGACATGGTCAGGGGGGCGGCCGCGTCGCTTGGCGCTCTCCAGCACCAGCGAGAGCTGCTCCCGGACCCGTTCCTGCCCGACGAACTCCTCGAGGCGCTTGGGGCGCAGCGCGTTCTCGACGCCGTCCTCCTCGGGCCGCGACTGGGCGTGCACCAGGTCGGCGTCGGGCAGCAGCAGCGCGGCGGACCGGCGGGCGAGCTCCTCCGCCTCGGCGCGCGCGTGGCCGTCACTCACGAGAGCCGCCGGGTCATGTGGTCATCGTGCCGTCGCGACCTCGGGTGACCGGTCATCGGGACCTGCCCAGCAGCGCCAGCGCCTCGCGCAGCAGCGTCGGTACGTCGGCGGGCGTGGCACCAGGGTTGGCCTCGGCCAGCCGGGTGACCGCGTCCTGGGCCTGC
>JAYTHS010000044.1:0-1928 GCA_043732345.1 Frankiales bacterium
CCGGACCCTCAGGACCGCTCCACCGTCGACTCCTCCGTGCTGGACTGGGAGACGCAGGACGCCTCCGTGCTGGCGTGGTATCGCGACCTCATCGCCCTGCGGCGGGCCCGTCCCGAGCTCTCTGACGGCCGCCGCGACCTGGTTGAGGTCACCTACGACGAGGTGGCCCGCTGGATCGTCGTACAGCGGGGGATGGTGGCCCTGGCCTGCAACCTGGCCGCCCACCCGCAGCAGGTCCCCGTCTCCGGGACCGTCCTGCTCGCGAGCGCCGACCCCGACGGCTCCGTGCTCGCCGGGGAGAGCGCCGTGGTCTACGAGCTGGCCTGATTGACCCGCGCGGCAGCGGGAACGCCCCCGTCATGACTCGCGTGCGCCGTCCCGTCAGAGACCCCTCCTCGCTACCCCGGCCTGCCATGTGGCCAGCGCCGCCACCCGGCGAGCAGGCCCAGGGCTTCACCTCGGTGGCCCCGGCCGGCGTCGAGGCGCACGACAAGAAGCCGGCCTGGGTCGCCGTCGCCCTCATGGTCGTCGGGGTCGTGCTCTGCGGGGTGGCCATCGGCGTCTACCGCTGGGAGCCGCTCGTGGCCGGGCTCGTGGTCGGCGCCGTCGGCCTGCTGCTCGCATCCCGGACCCGCATCCTGGACGACGTCTCGACCAGTGACGACCCCGAGCACGACGGCTGACCCGCGGCAGGCTCAGCCGAACTCGCCGCCCTCGCGGCCCTCGTCGCGAGGCAGATCCTGCTGGAAGAGCAGCACGGCGTCCCCGAGCTGGACGCGATTGCCATCGACCAGGGGGGACTCCAGGACGGGCCACCCGTCGACCCGCATTCCGTTCTCGGTCTCCAGGTCACGCATCAGCACCCGGCCGTCAGGCTGGACGAGCACCTCGACGTGGACCGGGGAGACCGTCGGATCGGTCAGACGCAGGTCCGCCTCCACCCCGCGGCCCACGACGGTGCGCCCCACCGGGAGCTCGACCTCCTGCTCGATCCCACGAGCGGCCGGGCTGCCGTGCGGCACCGTCCCCTGTGGTGACCCGGACGGGAGCACCAGGCGGGGCCGGCCCTGGACCGGGCCTGTCATGACCGGGCGGTCCGCGACCGGGCCCCTGTGGAAACCGGTTCCCTCACCAGGAGCCGGGACCGTGCGGCGCCGAACCGCCACGGCGGCCGCTGCCAGGGCGGCGGCGAGCAGGACGGGGACCCACGGACGACGCGACATGACGGTGCCCTACCCCCGGCCGGCCCCCGCCACCACCACCACCGGCAGAAGGCAGCAGGCAGCAGGCAGGATGGGCAGATGCCGAAGACCGCCACCACCGACACCGTCAGCCGCGACGAACTGCTGGCGTTCCTGCGCCCGCGCCACCACGTCCTGCTCCTGACCTACCGGGCCGACGGGACGCCGCAGATGTCCCCAGTCAGTGCCGGCGTCGACGGGCAGGGGCGGGTGGTGATCGCCACCTACCCCCAGCGGGCCAAGGCCCGCAACGCCCGCCGAGACCCCCGGGTCAGCCTGGTGGCCCTGTCCGACGACTGGGACGGCCCGTGGGTGCAGGTCGACGGGACCGCCGAGGTGCTGGACGTCCCCGACGCCCTGGAGGCGTTCGTGGACTACTTCCGCAGCATCAGCGGCGAGCACCCGGACTGGGCGGAGTACCGCTCGGCCATGGTGCGGCAGGGCAAGTCTCTGCTGCGGGTCACGATCGAACGGTGGGGGCCAGTCGCCACCGGCGGCTTCCCCCCCGAGCTCGCCAGGGAGTAGCCAGGTCTTCCTGCGGAGCGCCCGCACGATGTTCTCAGCAGGGACCGTCGCGGCCTGCGCCCTGACGGACCAAGGCCGTCAGGCGCGACAGGCATCGCAGGTACTTCTTGCGAAAGCCCCCGCACAGCAGCTCCGGGGGGAACAGCTCCTGCAGCGGCACCC
>JAYTHS010000045.1:0-1921 GCA_043732345.1 Frankiales bacterium
GGGGGCCCGCCGCCGGAGCTGCGGGACTTCTTCTAGGGCCCGGGTCTGCCAGGATGCCAGGGTGAGGCTGGGGACGGCGAGACGACTCCGGCAGGCCGAACGGCTGCCGGGGTCCGTCGGCACGGCCCGGCTCGACCGCCGTACCAAGGTCCTCACCGGTCGGTTGCGGCCCGGCGACGTCGCCGTCATCGACCACAGCGACATCGACCGGGTCAGCGCCGACGCGCTGGTGGCCCGCCGGGTCAGCGCGGTCGTCAACGCCGCCGCGAGCACCAGTGGTCGCTATCCCAACCTCGGCCCAGGGATCCTGCTCGAGGCCGGCATCCCGCTGCTGGACGATGTCGGCCCGCAGGTCTTCGCCGCCCTGCGAGAGGGTGATGTGGTCCGCCTCGACGGCGACACCCTGTACCTCGGGGACCACGCTGTCGTCTCCGGTACCCGGCAGGACTCCGACTCCATCGCGACCGCGATGGTGGAGGCGCGGTCGGGCCTGGCGACGCAGCTCGAGGCCTTCGCCGCGAACACGATGGAGTACCTGCTCAAGGAGCGGGAGCTGTTGCTGGACGGGGTCGGCGTGCCGGAGATCCGGACCGACCTGCAGGACCGGCACGTCCTGATCGTCGTCCGCGGGTACGACTACAAGCAGGACCTCGCGGTCCTGCGGCCCTACATCCGGGAATACCACCCGGTGCTGGTCGGGGTCGACGGGGGAGCCGATGCGCTGCTGGACGCCGGCTACCGGCCAGACCTCGTGGTCGGGGACATGGACTCGGTCACCGACCGGGCCCTGCTCAGCGGGGCCGAGGTCGTCGTTCACGCCTACCGCGACGGCCGCGCTCCGGGGCTTGCCCGCGTGCAGGACCTCGGCATCACGCCGGTGGTCTTCCCGGCCGCGGGGACCAGCGAGGACGTCGCGATGCTGCTCGCCGACGAGCGTGGAGCCACGCTCATCGTCGCGGTCGGGACCCACGCGACCCTCGAGGAGTTCCTCGACAAGGGCCGGGCGGGCATGTCCTCGACGTTCCTGACCCGGCTCCGAGTGGGGGGCAAGCTGGTCGACGCCAAAGGGGTGAGCCGGCTCTACCGCAGCCGCATCTCCACCAAGGCCCTAGCCTTCCTGGTCGGGTCGACGCTCGCCACGATGGCGGCGGCGGTGAGCGTGTCGGGCGCGGGCCAGCTCTACGGCACGCTGCTGGCGGACAAGTACCACGACTTTGCCTTCTGGCTGTCCGGTCTGCTCTGAGCCACCGGTGCGGTCGGGGCAGTACGGTCGGGACGTGACTCCAGCCCGGCCACGGCGGCCCTGACGTGGTCGACTTCCGCTACCACCTGGTGTCGATCATCGCGGTCTTCCTCGCGCTGGCCGTCGGCATCGTGGTCGGTACGACAGCCCTTAACGGCCCGGCACTGGACGGCCTCAAGGGCTCGATCTCCCGGCTGACGACCGACAAGCGCAGCCTCGAGTCGAGCGTCAAGGACCTGCGCAGCACCGTCGCCGATGACGGGGCCTTCGCCGACCTCGTCGCCCCCGCGCTGCTGCGCGACCGGCTCGTCGACGAGCGGGTGCTCGTCGTCAGCACCTCTGACGCCACCACCACGCTGCGCGACGGGCTGCTGGCGGCGCTCAAGACCGCCGGGGCGACCGTCAGCGGCCAGCTGCGGTTGCGGCCCGACCTCACCGACCCGGCTAAGGCGACCACCGTCGGCGCGCTGGCGACCGGAGCGGCGCCGGCCCAGCTCTCGTTGCCGGAGGGGACACCCCTGGAACGAGCCGCCGCGGAGCTGGCCGCCGTCCTGGTGCGCCGTCCCGGGACAGCAGTGAGCAGCGTCGGCTCGACCGAGCAGGTGCTGGCCGCCTTCACCGGCGCGGACCTGCTGGACCTCGAGAGCAGCAGGGTCGACCCGTCGGCCACCCTCGTGC
>JAYTHS010000046.1:0-1917 GCA_043732345.1 Frankiales bacterium
TCATAGCCGGCCACGTGGCGGTAGGGCACCAGCATGAGGTGCCCCGAGTTGTACGGGTAGAGGTTGAGCACGCAGAACGCCGACTCCCCGCGGGCGACGACCAGACCGTCACCGTCGGGCAGCGACGGGATGGAGCAGAACGGGCAGCCGCCGTCCGCGCCCTCGCCCTGGATGTAGGCCATCCGGTGCGGGGTGTAGAGCCGCTCGAAGGCGTCCTGCAGCCCGACGCCCTGCTGGGGCTTGGCTCCGGGGCCCGCCGTCACGTGCGGGCCGCGATGGCTGCGATTACCTTGGCGACCGCGTCCGCCACTGGAACACCGTTCTCCTGCGTCCCGTCGCGGTAGCGGAACGACACGGCGCCCTGCCCCTCGTCCTCGGCCCCGGCGAGCAGCATGAACGGCACCTTCTGCTTCTGGGCCGTCCTGATCTTCTTCTGCATCCGGTCGTCGGAGTCGTCGACCTCCACCCGGACTCCCTGCGCCCGCAGCAGCCGGGCCACCTCGTGCAGGTGACCGTCCTGATCGGAAGTGATCGGGATCCCGACCACTTGGACCGGCGCCAGCCAGGCCGGGAACGCACCCGCGTAGTGCTCGGTGAGGACGCCGATGAAGCGCTCGATGGAGCCGAACTTTGCGCAGTGGATCATCACCGGCTGCTGGCGGGTCCCGTCGGAGGCCTGGTACTCAAGGCCGAAGCCCTTGGGCTGGTTGAAGTCGTACTGGACCGTGGACAGCTGCCAGGTCCGGCCGATGGCGTCCTTGGCCTGCACGGAGATCTTCGGCCCGTAGAAGGCAGCGCCCCCGGGGTCGGGCACGAGCTCCAGGCCGGTCTCCTGGGCGCACCGCTCCAGAACCGCGGTCGCCTCGGCCCAGTCCTTCTCGGAGCCCACGAACTTGTCCGGCTTGGAGTCGTCGCGGGTCGACAGCTCGAGGTAGAAGTCGGTGATCCCGAAGTCGCGCAGCAGGGACAGGACGAAACCCAGCAGGTGCTTGACCTCGTCGGGCGCCTGCTCGGCCGTGCAGTAGGAGTGCGAGTCGTCCTGCGTCATACCGCGGACCCGGGTGAGCCCGTGGACGACCCCCGAGGCCTCATAGCGGTAGACCGAGCCGAACTCGAACAGCCGCAGCGGGAGCTCGCGGTAGGACCGGCCCCGGGACCGGTAGATGAGGTTGTGCATCGGGCAGTTCATGGCCTTGAGGTAGTAGTCGCTGCCCTCCATGACCATCGGGGGGAACATCCCGTCGGCGTAGTACGGCAGGTGCCCGGAGGTGTGGAACAGCCCCTCCTTGCTGATGTGCGGCGTCCCGACGTACTGGAAGCCCTCCTCGATGTGTCGACACCGGACGTAGTCCTCCATCTCCCGCTTGATGACCCCGCCCTTGGGGTGGAAGACAGCCAGCCCGCTGCCGATCTCGTCGGGGAAGCTGAAGAGGTCCAGCTCGACCCCGAGCCGACGGTGGTCGCGCTTCTCCGCCTCCTCGAGCATCGTCAGGTGCGCCTTGAGTGCCTCCTTGCTCTCCCACGCCGTGCCGTAGATCCGCTGCAGCTGGGGGTTCTTCTGGTCCCCGCGCCAGTACGCCGCCGCGGACCTCATGAGCGTGTACGCCGGGATGTCCCGGGTCGTCGGCAGGTGCGGCCCGCGACACAGGTCGGACCACGCGGTCTGCTCGCCCACGAGGTTGTCGTAGATCGTCAGCTCCGTGCCGCCGACCTCTACCGACTCTCCGCTGTCCCCGCCCCCGACGCCGGAGCCCTTGAGCCCGATGAGCTCGAGCTTGAACGGCTCGTGCGCGAGCTCGGCGCGGGCGTCGTCCTCGGCCACGACCCGGCGGCTGAAGCGCTGCCGCTGCCGGGTGATCTCCGACATCTTCTTCTCGATTGCCACGAGGTCCTCGGGCGTGAAGGGCCGCTCGGGCA
>JAYTHS010000047.1:0-1910 GCA_043732345.1 Frankiales bacterium
AGCTTCCGGCGCGGCGGCTTCGAGCTCGCCGGTCTGCGGCCGCTGGTTGTGCGGGCGCTCAACGTGCTGCGGCAGTACGAGCCGAACGCGGCCGCGGCCGCCTGGCAGACGCTGACCGCCGGGCTCGCACAGGGGGGCGTCCTGATCGAGGGGACCTGCGACGAGATCGGCCGTCGGGCCGCCTGGGTGACCCTCGACGCAGGCGGACCGCGGACCCTGACGCTGGCTGCTCAACTGCAGACCCTCGACCGGCCAGGCGATCTCGCGGAGCGGCTGCCCAAGGCGCTCATCCAGCACAACGTCGAGGGCCAGCCGGTCCACGCCCTGCTCCGTGGTCTGGACGACGCGTGGGACCGGGCTGCGGCGTACGCGCCCTTCGGGAACCGCCAGCGTTGGGTCGCGGCCTGCGAGGCGCTGGACTGGCCCCAGGTCGGCCCGACCCGGCACCGCGAGGGCGAGCTGACCGTCCCGTGGCAGTCGGTCCGGCCACACTGATTCCCATGCCCCTCGACGTAGGAACCGCCCAGGAGTGCACCCGGCTGCTCGTCGCCACGGCCCTCGCCGGGGTCATCGGCCTCGAGCGCGAGCTCGACGCGCAGGCCGCGGGCTTTCGGACCCACGTGCTGGTCGGCCTCGGCGCGGGCCTGTTCACCGTCGTCGGCACCGGCTTGGACGGCAGCGACCCGACCCGCATCGCCGCGCAGGTCGTGACGGGCGTCGGTTTCCTGGGAGCCGGCGCGATCCTGCACTCCGGCGTCACCGTCCGGGGCCTCACCACCGCGGCGAGCCTGTGGGTTGCGGCCGCGGCCGGTGTGGCCTGCGGGCTCGGCTCGCTGGTCACCGCGACCGCGGGCACCCTGCTCGCGCTCGCGGCCCTCGTCGGGCTCAAGCTGCTCGAGCGGGACGTCTTCCCGCGTCAGCGGGGGCACGAGGTGGTGCTCGAGCTCGAGGGGACCGCTGACCTGCAGGCGGTGCGCGAACGGGCCTGCGCGGTGCTCGGCGCCCCGGTCACCGTGCGGTCGGTCAGCCCGTGCGACCACGACGGGATGCTGCTCCGGCTCAGCTCGCCGCTTGCCCGGGGCTACGAGGTGCTCGACCTGGTCACGCGGCTACGGGCGCTGGACGGGGTCGTCGGCGTCCAGCTCGGGGTCTGAGCCGCGGCAGCCGGCCTGGTCTGGGATCCTGGGCCCATGACCGGACCGGACGGAGCCCCCGACCACACCCACGTCGTGCACAACGGCAAGCGCGAGCTGACCATCGACGAGCTGGCCCGCATGCAGCCCGGGATGGACCGCCTCATGGCCGAGGTCGGGCCGCGGCTGCACCGCTGCTGGCACGCCGCCCTGGCGGGCAACTGGCCGCTGGCGGCGTACTTCGGCAAGAGCGCCGCCAAGCAGCTGGCGCTTTCGGCGGAGAGCCGACCGAAGTACGAGCCGGAGATGACGGCCTACCTGCGCGACGACTTCGCGCCGGTCACCGCCGCCATCAAGGCGCAGGACCTGGTGGCGCTGCAGGCCGCTTGGCCCGTCATGGTCGACCGGGCAAATGCCCTGCACGGGGTGTTTGGCAAGCCCTACATCGGCTGGAGGACACCCGAGCAGCCGCCCGAGGACCTGGACCTCAGGGCCGGGATGGACTGACCGCGGCTCTGCCCGGAAGGCACCGCCCGGGGGGCCGTCAGGCGTGCAGCAGTGCGATCTCGGCGTCGAGGTCGACGACCTCGCTCTCGGCCCCGACGGGGACAACGAGGTAGGTCTGCTGCAGGTACCCGACGAGGTCGTCGCGGTCGATCTCGAACAGCGCGGACCCCGACGGCGAGGCCATGGCGAGGTTCACGACGCGGTCCCGTCCATGCAGGGCCGGCCAGACCCGAACGTCACCCTCGCCGCAGGCACAGGTGACGCCGTCGG
>JAYTHS010000048.1:0-44046 GCA_043732345.1 Frankiales bacterium
GCGTTCACCACCGACCCGGCCATCCCGTTCGATAACAACCTCGCCGAACGCGACATCCGCATGGTCAAAATCCGGCAGAAGATCTCCGGGTCCCTACGCACCCTCACCGGCGCCCAACACTTCGCCACGATCCGCTCCTACACCGCCACCGCCGGAAAAAACAAGATCAACATCTATCAGGCCCTGGTTCAACTCGCCGAAGGCAACGCCTGGCTACCCCAACCCACCTGACCAGTCACGTGATGGCTAGGTGTGTTGGGTGGACACGTTGATGACGGGGTCGACCTTGAAGGTCCGTGATCTGGCTTGTCGGTCGGCAGGTGTGAGGGTCGCTGGGTTGGGCCTTCAGATGTTCGAGGCGTCCGGGGGTGCATCCGCTGCCCGTGCGGGCGATCCGGGCCCTTGCGGGGTCACGACGTCGTTGAACCCGACGGTGTAGGCGGTCATGGACAGGGAGCCGTAGGCGTAGCCGTCGATGAGGACATGGGTGCTGTCGCCGCCTGCGGCGCTGGCGAGACCGGCGAGGTACAGCGCGGGTAGGAAGTGGTCCGGTGTCGGGACGGCGAGCCCGAAGTCGCGGTGTCCGTCCAGGGTCGCGAACTCGGTCGGGTTGGTGAGCATCTGCTGCTTGGCGTCGGTGTCGAAGCGTTGCGCCCAGTCATAGCCGTCGTTGACGAGGTCCCAGTTCATCCCGCCGAGGTTGTGTACGACGTTGCCGGAGCCGATGACCAGGACGCCCGACTCGCGCAGCGGCGCCAGGCGGGCCCCGAGGTCGAGGTGGTAATCGAAGGGTTTGTCGGCGTTGATCGACATCTGCACTACCGGGATGGAGGCGTCCGGGAAGGCATGGACGAGCACGGACCAGGTCCCGTGGTCGATGCCCCAGCTGTCCAGGTCCGCCCCTACCCAGGTGGGCTTGACGAGATCGCTGACCTCCTCGGCGAGCCCGGGTAGGCCGGGGGCGGGGTAGTTGATGTTGAACAGCTCATCCGGGAAGCCGTAGAAGTCGTGGATGGTCCGGGGCCGAGGCATCGCCGTGACGGCGGTCGCGTTGATGTACCAGTGCGCGGAGATGACCAGGATGGCGCGCGGGCGCGGTACGGCTTGGCCAAAGGCGCGCCATGCGCTGGTGTACCGGTTGGTCTCCAGGGCGTTCATAGGGCTGCCGTGGCCGAAGAACGCCGCGGGCATCAGGTCGCTCTTGGTCATCAAGTGCCTTCCGGTTGGTGCTGACTGAGGGGGTGTACCAAGGGTGTGGCAGCACGGTCGCGCGCCGGCCGGTCAGAGCAGTCCAGTGACGGCTCCACCATCGACACCGAGCGCCATGCCGTGTCCACTGCGACGGGCGCTTCACCGTTGCCTGTTCGGAGACGCTCGTTGTGCATGTGGCGCTCCCCGCAGAGATGCCTGACGTGTGAGAGACCTGAAGGGAGCCTAGAGCAGACTGCTTCCCCGTCAGTGTCTGAGCGGTAAGGCGCTTTCACGGGTTCTTCGGGGGCTGTCGGCGATCTCCTCATCACGACGTTCGGTCAGCTCGTGGAGATCCATGCCGTTCTCGGCGAGAGCCTGGGTCGCGCCCTGGAGCAGCAGTGCGGCATCGGCCACAGCTGGTTCGAGGTCCTCCTACGGATCAGCCGGGCCGACGGGGACGCGTCAGCATGGGCGTGCTGGCCCAGCAGGTTGCCCTCACGACTGATGGCATCACCCGGATGATCGACCGCATGATCGCCGCGGGCCTGGTCGACTGGAAGCCGTCCCCGAGCAACGGCCGTGTGCAGTTCGTGGAGTTGACCAAGGTGGGCAAAGCGAAGCTGGACGTGGCCGCAGCAGTACACGCGGCGACCTTGAGTGTCGCGTTCGCCGGCTTCAATCAGCGCGACATCACCACCCTGGATGAGCTCCTGGACCCGTCTCCGCGACGCTCGCCACACATTCGGGCAGCCCCTGTCACTCCTCGGCGCTGCGTCACCGGCCGGTCCAACTGCGGCTACATGGGACGCACGACGAGCCGCGGGCTGCTCACGCGTCCTTGATTGGACTGATCTCGACCTCGAGGGTGATCTTCTTACCGACCGGGACGCCACAGGACTCCAGTGTCCTGTTTGTATGACCGCGTCAATACATGCAGTTGACCACGACTCCAGATCCGGGCCACGCGCGGCGCAGCCCGAACCCGCCGGGGGAGCGGCGTCACTTTGCGGGGATCCATCACTGACTGGCGCCACCGGCTGCGCCGGCCGCGTCACGCGATGGGTCTCGGTCGATTTGCGTCAGGGGATAGGTCTTAGTTGAGGGCGCGGGTGCCCTTCGGCAGGTCGCCACCGGCCAGAAGCGTCTGTGCTGCGTCTTGAAGCGCGGTCAGGGCGACGCGCTGCGTGAAGGGGCCGGTCGACACGCGGGCGACTCCTAGTTCTTGCAGCTCGCGGGCCGGCAGTGAGACTCCGGGCACGCTGATGACGGTGAGCTTGTTGCGGCCTAGGACGTCGACCAAGGCGGCGATCTCGTCGCGGGCGACTGCGCCGGGTACGAAGACGACGGGGGCACCGGCTTCGAGGTAGGCACGGCCCCGATCCACGGCCTCCTTGATGAGCTGGCTACGGTCAGCGTCCTGAGGAGCGCGGACGAACGCGTCGGTCCGGGCATTGAGGACGAAGTCGATCCCGGCGTCGTGCCCGGCGCGCACCACTGCCTCAACGGCGGCTACGGATTCGTCCAACGGCTTCATCTGGTCTTCCAGGTTCGCGCCCACGACGCCCACCTCGATCGCGCGCCGAGCCGTTTCGCCAGCGTCCCCGTACCCGGCCTCGAAGTCCATCGTCACGGGCAGCTCCACGGCCCGAACGATCCGCGCGACCATGTCCAGGTGCAGCTCGAACGGAATGTTCTCCCCGTCCTCATAGCCGAAGGTCGCGGCAATCGAGTGACTGGCCGTCGCCAGAGCCTTCGCGCCAGGGGTGGAAGCGATGACTTGCGCCAACACCACATCCCACACGTTGGCCAGAACGAGGATCTCTGGTGCGCTGTGCAGGGCCAGTAGGGTGGCAGCCTTGTCGTCGTGGGCGGTCATACTGGCTACAACTGGTTGCTGGCCAGGTTCTTCTCTTCCCCTGTCAGTGCTCGCCAGCTCAATGAACCGATCGACGCGAGCCTGCTTCGGGGACACCCGCGGCAAGCTCACCCGCTGGAGGACCGCAGGGCCACTCGTGACCCGTCATATGTGTGGACGACCCGCGTTCGGTCCTCCTCGAGTGCTGTGAGCTGCCAACCCCAGCGCCCTCCCGCAGCGGGCTGTGCACGCCGCTCATTGGCCCACGTCAGGCGGCTGTCTGGTTCGTCCTCGACTACTCGGTTGTCGGTGCTGTAGTCGCCCAGGCTCTGAAAGTGCATCGCCGTCGAGAAGACCTGGTCAACGTGGTCGATGACCAGGGCGTCCTCGGCGGCCCGGAGCATCCCAGATGCGTCCATTTACATGGCGGCGTGGATCGACCAGAACCCCGAACGGCGCAGACCTCGAACTGTCGGCGTCTTTGCTCGATGCTGATCAAGGTTTCGCTATATCGCAGCATCCGCCACCATGGCCCACATTTGCCCGCCTGTGACAGCACGGGACATCTTGACTGATAGATAAACCCGAGCGTCTCCCTACGCACCCCCCGAACCATTCGCCTGCAGCGACACCGGCTGCCACTCGTTCCACGTGGCCAGTCGGGACTCGTAGTCCTTCGTTGCGATGCCCAGTGGCGCTGCACCGAAGAACACCCGCAGCGGCGGCGGGTCGGCGTCGACGACCTTGAGGATCGGCTCCCGTGTTGCGGTGGGGTCACCAGGGTCCGCCGCTGACGGACGGCTCTTCGCCGCTTCCCGGACGTCTGCGTAAGCCGGGTTCTCCGCGCTCCGCACCGCAGACGGACCGGACCAGTCAGTCGAGTACCCACCCGGCTCGATCAGCGTCACGTGGATCCCGAAACCGGACACCTCTTGAGACAGCGACTGGGACAACCCCTCCAACGCCCACTTCGAGGCGTGGTACGCGCCCACGGTCGGAAAGGCGCTGATGCCGCCGATGCTCGACACCTGAATGATGTGACCAGATCCCTGCTCGCGCATGATCGGCAGCGCCGCTTGTGTCACCCAGACGGCCCCGAACAGGTTGGTCTCCAGCTGACCTCGCAGCTCGGCCTCAGTCAGTTCCTCGACCATGCCGAAGTGCCCGTATCCTGCGTTGTTGATCACCACGTCCAGCTGACCGAAGTGCTCGGCAGCCTGCTTCACCGCCGCCCGGTCCGCGGCACGGTCGGTGACGTCGAGCGTCATAGGCAGCACGTCGTCGCCGTACTGGTCGACCAGATGGGCCAACGTATCGGGCTGACGAGCCGTCGCGGCCACCTGGTCGCCGCGCTCCAAGGCAGCCAGCGCCCATTCGCGTCCAAAGCCCTTGGACGCGCCGGTAATGAACCAGACCTTGCTCACATCGTTCCACCTCTCCTCGATCAAAGGTGCGGACCAAGTCGCGTCAGCAGCCTCTCCGCATTCCCACGCCGCGAACCATCGACTCGTCCTGGGGGTCCCGTCCGGCTCCCTACCCACTGCCGCCGAACCCGACCCACAAGTTGACCAACTAGCTGACCAACACCGATGCTGACGGCATGACGACCCAGGTCAACATCTACGAGGCGAAGACCCACCTGTCTGACCTTGTCGAGCGCGCGGCCGGTGGCGAGGACATCATCATCGCCAAGGCCGGGAGCCCGCGCGTGAGGCTCGTCGCCATCCAGGCACCTCGGCGACCTCGGTCCCCCGGCGGGTGGGAGGAGCGGGTGCAGCTGGCGTCTGACTTCGACACCATCGACGAACAGATCGCCTCGTTGTTCCTCGGCGAGCAGGCGTGAGGCTGCTGCTCGACACGCACGTGTTGCTGTGGTGGCTGTCCGCTCAGCACCTTCGTCCCCAAGCCGTCGCGGCGATCGCCTCTGCCAACTCCGACGTGTGCGTGTCAGCAGCGACGATCTGGGAGATGAGCATCAAAGCCGCCCTGGGCAAGCTCGAGATACCCGATGACCTGAGCGACCAGCTGACGCACCACGGCTTCGACATCCTGCCCATCGGACTGGCTCACGCACTCGCCGTTCGTTCCCTACCGCCCCACCACGCCGATCCGTTCGACCGGATGCTCGTCGCCCAGTCCCAGGTCGAGGAACTCACTCTCGTCACGCGCGACACCAACATCAGCCGTTACGAGGTGCGGGTCCTGCAAGCCTGAGCCGGACACCGCTGTCGACGATTCGGGACGTCCCACATCGACCCTCAGCCGGTCAGTACGTCTGACGGCACCCAGCGCTGTGAACGTGCGGAAGCGCACGTCATCACCTGCTCCGCCGAGCAGCATCAGCGACAACAACCGAAGGCAGGTCAGATCAACCGCCACATCGACGCGGACCTGACGCCGTTCCCATGTTGTTGGTGCCCCCCGGGGGCACTTCGTGAGCGACCTGGTCGTCCGCGGCGCGGCGCCTGGACGCTGCTCCCTAAGCCCGCAACGGTGACGCGGTGACACCGCCGCCGCCTGCCGCCCGGTGGCGCTGACGTGCGCATCGTCGTGGCCCTCGGGGGCAACGCCCTGCTCCGGCGGGGCGAGACCCCCGACGTACCGACCCAGCTCACCCACGTCCGGGACGCCGCCGGGGCGCTCGCCGTGCTGGCGGCCGACCACGAGGTCCTGCTCTGCCACGGCAACGGACCGCAGGTCGGCCTGCTGGCGCTGGACGCCGCGGCAGGTCCGCTGGACACGCTGGTCGCCCAGACACAGGGGATGATTGGCTACTGGCTGATGCAGGCCCTGCGCAACGCTGGCGTCAGGAGCCCGGCCGTCACGCTGGTGACCCAGGTCCTCGTGGACGCCGGCGACCCAGCGTTCAGCGCCCCGACCAAGCCCGTCGGCCCGGTGTACGACGAGGCGCAGGCCCAGCGGCTGGCGCAGTCCCGCGGCTGGTCGGTCGCGCGGGACGGCGACGGCTGGCGCCGCGTCGTGCCCTCCCCGGAGCCTCGCTCGGTCGTCGAGCTGGACACGGTGCGGGCGCTGCTCGCCTCAGGGGCGTTGGTCGTCTGCGGCGGCGGCGGCGGGGTGCCCGTGGTCAGCGAGGGCGGCCGCTTGCGCGGTGTCGAGGCGGTCGTGGACAAAGACCTGACCGCCTCAATGCTGGCGGAGGCCGTCGGCGCCGACCTGCTGCTGGTGCTCACCGACGTGACGGCGGTGCTGGCGGACTTCGGCTCCCCGGCGGCCCATCGGCTGCCGCGCCTCACCCTGGCCGAGCTGGCTGCGCTGCGCCTGCCCGCCGGCTCGATGGGGCCCAAGGTCGAGGCGTGTCGGCGGTTCGTCGCGGCAACCGGCCGGATGGCGGCGATCGGCGCGCTCGAGCAGGCCACCGAGGTGGTGGCCGGCACTGCGGGGACGACGATCACCCGCTGATCCCCCTCAGCAGGTGAAAGGGCGAGGCGCCTTCCCGCTGATCAGGTAGGCGTCGACCGGTCCCGTCAGGCACGCGGGGGCGCTGGAGCGGTAGGCCGTGTGGCCGTCCCCCACGTGGGTCAGCAGGACACCGTTCGCCAGCTGCCGGGCCAGTCCCTGGGCCCAGACGTACGGCGTCGCGGGGTCGCGCGTCGTTCCGATGACCACGATGGGCGGCGACGCCTTCGCCACAACGGGGTGGGGAGTGCTGACGGGAGGGACGGGCCAAACGGCGCAGCCCAGCCCGGACAGGGCGATGGCCGGCCCGAAGCGGGGATAGTCCTTGCCCACCCGCTGGGCGAGGGCGACGTACGGCGCGATCGTGCGCGGCCAGGGCCGGTCGACGCAGTTGACGGCGAAGTTGGCCTCGTCGACGTTTGCGTAACCCTTGTCGGTGCGCTCGAGGTAGGAGTCCGACAGGGCCAGCAGCGGGCTGCCCTGCCCGTTCGTCGCGGCAGCCAGGGCCGCGGCGATAGCGGGCCAGCCGTACGCCCGGCTGTAGAGGCCCGCGGCGACACCGAGGGAGAACTCACCGGGACCGACCGTCCGGGTCGCGTCACCGGGCAGCGGCCGGGAGCCGACCGAGGCGGCCAGCGCGTCGAAGGCCTTCGTGAGGTCGCCCAGCACGGCGGTGCGGAAGGCGCAGCGGGTCCGCTCGCAGTCGGCGAGGAACGCCGTGAGCGCGACGTCGAAACCGCGGGACTGCCCGGCCAGCAGCTGGTCCCAGGTCAGGGTCGGGTCCAGGGCACCGTCGAGGACCATGGCCCGGACGTGCGTGGGGAACTGCTCGAGGTACGACGCGCCGATCGAGGTCCCGTAGGAGTAGCCGAGGTACGTCAGCTTCGGGTCGCCGAGGGCCGCCCGCACGCGGTCCATGTCCTGCGCCACGATCCGGGTCGAGACGTAGGGGAGGATCCGGCCGCTGCGCTGCGAGCACCCGCGGGCCAGCGCCCGGTTGCCGGCGTCGATCGCGGCGACCCCTGCCGCACTGGTCGGGGCCGGGTCCAGGTGGAAGTAAAGGTCCAGCTCGGCGGTGCTCTCGCAGCGCACCGGCGCGGTCCGGCCGACGCCCCGCGGGTCGAAGGCCACCAGGTCGAAGCGCGCCCGCACGGCCGCCGGGATCTCGGTGTAGGCGTCATGCAGGAAGTCGACGGCCGAGGCTCCCGGCCCACCGGGGTTGACTAGCAGCGAGCCGATGCGCCGGTCGGAGGTGGCCCGGTGCCGTGTGAGCGCCAGCGCCACGGTGCCCAGCTGCGGCATGGCCGGGTCCAGCGGCACGGTCAGCGTCCCGCACGTGAAGCCCCCGCCGCAGGAGGTGAACGCCGACAGCGTCCCGGGCTCCGCGGTCCCCGAGCCGAACGGCCGGGGGGGCGAGCTGGCCGGTCGCGTCGGCCGTGCGACCCCGCTGGAGCCCACGGCAGAGCTCGAGCTGCACGCCGACAGGCCACCGGCGACCAGGACCGCAGCCAGGAGGGCGGCGGCGAGCGGGGTCCGGCGCTGGGGCGTCACCGACCCAGTCTGGCTCACCAGGGGACGGGCTGCCGGTCCTCCCAGAGCAGACCCGTCGGCCCGGGTTCTCGGGTCGCGAGCCACAGCACGGTGTCTGCGCCCTGCTCGGCGCTGCGGGGCGCCTCAGGTCCGCCCATGTCGGTGCGGCAGTGGCCGGGGCAGACCGCGTCGACGAAGACCCCCCGGCGGCCGTCACCCGTCTCGGCTGCGAGGTTCTTGGTGAGCGCGTTGACCGCCGCCTTCGATACGCGGTACGGCGCGAGGCCACCGCTGGTGCCCGGACCGCTCATCCGACCGAGGCAGGCCGACAGCGTCACGATGCGTCCCCGACGTCGCTGGGCCATGGCAGGCCCAAACGCCGCCATTGCCGCCCAGGTCCCGTCGAGGTTGACCGACAGGACCCGACGCCACTCCTGCGGCGAGGTCCGCAGCGTCTTGGACATGCGCTCGCTCATGACTCCCGCGGCGGTCACCAGGACGTCGACCTCGCGCAGCGGACCCAGGGCGTCCGGCAGCGCCAGCACCGCCTGGACGTCGGCGACGTCACAGGTCTGCCCGACGGCGTCGAGCCCCTCGTCCACCAGCGTCGCCACCGCGGCGTGCGGGTCGCGGCCCACCACGACGACCGTCGCGCCGAGGCGTCCCAGACCTCGGGCCGCGGCCAGCCCGATGCCCCGCGAGCCCCCCGTGACGAGGGCGACCTGACCATCCAGCTGCGCCATGCCGACAAGCCTCGCCGGAGTCGGGACCGCACCGCCAGCCGGGGCCTGGCCCGGTACTCGGACGGCCTGCCGCACACCGCTCCCCGCAGACCCGCGAGTATCCTGCAAGGCCGACGGGCAGACCCGGCAGACCCCACCACGAGGCGGCGTTCACGCGTGTCCAACCAGACCGACTTCGGTGCGAACGAGTGGTACATCCAGGAGCTCTACCAGGACTTCCTGAAGGACCCCGACAGCGTGCCGGCCACCTGGCGCGACTTCCTCGCCGACTACCACCCCGAGGCCGGACCGGGGACGGCCCCCACGACGAACGGCACGCCCGCCGTGACCCAGCCGGCCGCCACCGAGACCGCACCGGCGGCGACCGCTTCGCCCGCTACCTCCGAGCCCCCCGCGCCCCCCGCCACCCCGGCAGTCCCCGCGGGCACCGAGACGCCCGTCCCCCCGCCGAGCCCCGCCGCGGTGGCCCAGGGAGGGCCAGCCATCGTCGAGCCGGCCGCCAGCGCTGAGGTCGCCCCGAAGGCCGTGAACCCCGCGTCGCCCGCGCCCACGAAGATCGAGGCCACCACGACCGCACTCAAGGGCGCCGCTGCTCGCGTCGTTGAGAACATGGAGGCCTCTCTCGAGGTCCCGACGGCCACGAGCGTGCGGGCCGTCCCCGCCAAGCTGCTGGCCGACAACCGCACCGTCATCAACAACCACCTGCGCCGCGCACGTGGCGGCAAGGTCTCTTTCACCCACCTCATCGGCTTCGCCTTGGTCAAGGCCATCGAGGCCGTACCGGCCCTGAACAAGGCGTTCGGCCACGTCGACGGCAAGCCCGTCGTGATCACGCCGGGCAGCGTCGGGCTTGGCCTCGCGATCGACCTGCAGAACGCCAACGGGACCCGGTCGCTGGTCGTGGCAGCCATCAAGGGCGCTGATGCGATGGACTTCTCGCAGTTCCTGGCGACCTACGAGGACATCGTGCGCCGGGCCCGCGCAGGCAAGCTCACGCCGGAGGACTTCCAGGGCGCGACGATCAGCCTCACCAACCCCGGTGGCCTCGGCACTGTGCACTCGGTGCCCCGCCTCATGAAGGGCTCGGGCGCCATCATCGGCGTCGGCGCGATGCAGTACCCCGCGGAGTTCGCCGGTGCCTCGGAGGAGCAGATCGCCTCCATGGCGATCAGCAAGATCATCACGCTGACGTCGACGTACGACCACCGGGTCATCCAGGGGGCGCAGTCCGGCGAGTTCCTGCGCCGGATGAACCAGCTACTGCTGGGCGAGGACGGCTTCTACGACGAGGTCTTCGCGTCGCTGAAGATCCCGTACGAGCCGGTCCGCTGGGTCACCGACCGCCAAGCCAGCCACGAGGGCGACCTCGACAAGGCCACCCGGGTCAACGAGATGATCCACGCCTACCGGGTCCGCGGTCACCTCATGGCCGACACCGACCCCCTGGACTTCAAGGTCCGCACCCACCCCGACCTCGACGTCGTCAACCACGGCCTCACGCTGTGGGACCTCGACCGCGAGTTCCCCGTCGGCGGCTTCGCCGGCCACCGGGTGATGAAACTGCGTGAGGTCCTGGGCGTCCTGAGGGACTCCTATTGCCGCAACGTCGGCATCGAGTACATGCACATCCAGGACCCCGTGCAGCGCAAGTGGATCCAGGAGCGGGTCGAGAAGAAAGCCCAGGCCCCAGACCGTGAGCTGCAGCTGCACGTGCTCAAGCGCCTGAACGCCGCCGAGGCCTTCGAGAACTTCCTACAGACCAAGTTTGTCGGGCAGAAGCGCTTCTCCCTCGAGGGCAGCGAGTCCGTCATCCCGATGCTCGACAGCGTCCTGCAGGGCGCGGCCGGAGCTGGTCTGGACGAGGTCGTCATCGGCATGGCGCACCGCGGCCGCCTCAACGTCCTGGCCAACATCGTGGGCAAGTCCTACAGCCAGATCTTCCGGGAGTTCGAAGGCAACCTGGACCCCCGCTCGGTCCAGGGCTCCGGCGACGTGAAGTACCACCTCGGCGCCGAGGGCACCTTCACCTCGACGACCGGCGCGACCACCCGCGTCTCCCTGTGCAGCAACCCCTCCCACCTGGAGGCGGTCAACCCGGTCCTCGAGGGCATCGTGCGCGCCAAGCAGGACCTCGTCGACAAGGGGGAGGCCGGCTACACGATCGTCCCCGTCCTGCTGCACGGCGACGCTGCTTTCGCCGGTCAGGGCGTGGTCGCCGAGACCCTGCAGATGGGCCAGCTCCGCGGCTACCGCACCGGCGGTACCCTGCACGTCGTCATCAACAACCAGGTCGGCTTCACGACGGCCCCCGAGAGCAGCCGCTCCTCGACGTACAGCACCGACGTGGCGCGCACCGTGCAGGCGCCGATCTTCCACGTCAACGGCGATGACCCCGAGGCCTGCGTGCGGGTCACGCAGCTGGCCTTCGAGTTCCGCCAGGCCTTCCGCAAGGACGTCGTCATCGACCTGGTCTGCTACCGCAAACGGGGCCACAACGAGGGCGACGACCCGAGCATGACCCAGCCCTTGATGTATGACGTGATCGACCGCAAGCGCTCGGTCCGCAAGGGTTACACCGAGCAGCTCGTCGGGCGTGGGGACATCACCCTGGAGGAGGCCGAGGACGCTCTGAAGGACTACCAGTCGCAGCTGGAGCGGGTCTTCGCCGAGACCCGCGACGCCGCGACCGGCTCGGCGGTGGCGCCGAGCATGGACAGCGACGCGGTGCTGTCCGACGTCAACACCTCCGTCGACCAGGCCGTGCTGACCCGGATCGGGGCGGCCCACCTGGAGCTCCCCGAGGGCTTCACGCCGCACCCCAAGCTCAAGCCGCTGCTGGACAAGCGCGTCGCCATGGCCGCCGAGGGTGGGATCGACTGGGGCTTCGGCGAGGTGCTGGCCTTCGGTTCGCTGCTCATGCAGGGCGTCCCGATCCGGCTCGCCGGGCAGGACTCGCGCCGCGGCACCTTCGTACAGCGCCACGCCACCCTGATCGACCGCAAGACCGGCGCGGAGCACACCCCCCTGCGCTACCTCACCCCCGACCAGGCGACGTTCTACGTCTACGACTCGCTGCTGTCGGAGTACGCCTGCCTGGGCTTCGAGTACGGCTACTCGGTGGCGCGCCCCGAGGCCCTGGTGCTGTGGGAGGCGCAGTTCGGCGACTTCGTCAACGGGGCGATGACCGTCGTTGACGAGTTCATCTCCTCCGGCGAGGCCAAGTGGGGTCAGCGCTCCGGGGTGACGATGCTGCTCCCGCACGGCTACGAGGGCCAGGGGCCGGATCACTCCTCGACCCGCATCGAGCGGTTCCTGCAGCTGTGCGCCGAGGACAACATGACCGTCGCCTACCCCTCGACGCCCGCCCAGCACTTCCACCTGCTGCGGGCCCAGGCCCTTTCGCACGGCAACCGGCCGCTCGTGGTCATCACCCCCAAGTCGATGCTGCGACTCAAGGCGGCCGCCTCCAGCCCGGCCGACTTCACCTCGGCCCGGTGGCAGCCGGTCCTGGCCGACCCGACCTCGCCCGACCCCTCAGGCGTGACCCGGGTCGTGCTGTGCACCGGCAAGGTCTGGTACGACCTGCATGCCGCCCGGACCAAGAGCGGCGACACCTCCGTCGCCCTGGTGCGGGTCGAGCAGCTTTACCCGGTGCCGGGCGAGCAGGTGGCCGCGGTACTCGAGGGCTACCCGCACGCCGTCGACGTCGTGTGGGCGCAGGAAGAGCCGGCGAACATGGGCGCCTGGTCGCACATCGCCCTGTCGCTGCCCGAGCAGCTGCCGGCCGACGTACGGCTGCGCCGGCTGTCACGCCGGGCGAGCGCCTCCCCTGCCGCCGGGTCCGGCAAGGTCCACGAGGCCGAGCAGGCCGCGCTGGTGGCCGCCGTCTTCGAGCGCTGACCGGTGTACTTCACCGACCGGGGCCTGGAGGAGCTGGCCACGCGGCGCGGCCAGGAGCAGGTCACGCTCGCCTGGCTGGCCGAACGGCTCCGTGAGTTCGTCGACGAGCACCCCGAGTTCGAGGTCCCCGTCGAGCGGGTCGCCACCTGGCTGGCCCGCCTCGACGACGACGAGGACTAGCCCCCGTCGCTCTCTTCTCCGCACACCCGTACCTCGGTCGACCTGGGCCCGGGAAAGTGACCTGTGGTCCACCACAGCTCGTGCCTCGGTCGACTGTCTGGTGCGCAACTCGTACATCGGTGGACCTGAGGGACGGTCAGCGGCGGGTGTACGGGCCGAACCGCGGCTGCAGCTCGCGATGCTGGCCGCTGCCCCGCAGCGGCAGGACGGCCAGCGCCCCCACGACGAAGCCGATGACGTGCGCTCCGTACGCCACGCCGGAGCCGCCGGCGACGCCCGCGCCTCGGACGTAGAGGTACTGCAGGACGAACCACGAGCCGAGCACCAGCCAGGCCGGCAGCCGGACGGGCAGGAAGAAGAAGAAGGTCAGCAGCGACCACACCTTGGCCCGCGGGTAGAGCACGAGGTAGGCGCCGAGCACACCGGCGATCGCCCCGGAGGCGCCTACCAGCGGCGCCGTCGACCCGGCGTCGAACAGCGCGAAGCCGTACGTCGCGACGTAGCCCGCCCCGAGGTAGAACAGCAGGTAGCGGAGCCGCCCGAGCCGGTCCTCGACGTTGTTGCCGAAGACGTACAGGAACAGCATGTTCCCCAGCAGGTGCAGCCACCCGCCGTGCAGGAACATCGCGTAGAGCACGCTCAGGGCCGGCTGCTTGCGGTACGACGGGGCCGTCGCGACGCAGCCGACCTCACCGGCGGCGGATCGCCCGACCTGTCCGGTGGCGACGCTGGCCTCCGGCCGACCGGTCAGCAGCTCGTCGGGCTTGGCGGCGTACCGGTCGAAGAAGGCGACCTGCCGGCAATGCTGCGCCGCCGAGCTGCCGCCGACGACGTGCGTCGCCACCGGGCTGATCAGAAAGACCACGACGTTGACCGCGATCAGCAGGTAAGTCACGACAGGGACCCGTCGGGTCGGGTTGACGTCGTGGATGGGCAGCACCACGGGGCGGTCTCCTCAGCAGGTCAGGACGAGCTTGCCAAACACGTCCCCCTGCGCGAGCCGGGCAAAGCTCTCCGCGGCCTGGGAGAGCGGGCGGACATCGTCCACGAGTGGCCGGACCCCGGTGGTCTGCACGAAGCGCAGCAGATCAGCAAGCTCGTCGCGGGTGCCCATCGTGGACCCCACGACCCGCAGCTGCAGGAAGAACAGCCGGTTGAGGTCTGCGCTCGGGTCGGCGCCGGTCGTCGCGCCCGAGACCACCAGCGTGCCGCCGGGTCGTAGCGCCCGCATCGAGTGGGACCAGGTGGCCTTGCCGACGGTCTCGAGGACCGCGTCGACCTTGCCCGGCAGCCGGGCGCCGGTCTCGAAGACCGCGTGCGCACCGATCTCCAGGGCCTTGGCCCGCTTGGACTCCTCGCGGCTGGTCGCCCACACGGTGAACCCGGCAGCCCTGGCCAGGGCGATGGCGGCGGTCGCAACCCCGCCGCCGGCGCCCTGGACCAGGACGGTCTGACCCGGTCGCAGTCCGGCCTGCGTGAACAGCATCCGGTAGGCCGTCAGCCAGGCGGTCGACAGGCACGCGGCCTGCTCGAACGACAGCTCGGCCGGCTTGGGAAGGACGTTGCGGGCCGGTACGACGACCTGCTCGGCGAGCGTCCCGTCGTGGACCTCGGACAGCAGCGACCGCTTGGGGTCCAGCGTCTCGTCGCCGGACCAGCCCGGGGTGCTGACGACCGCGTGGACCACGACCTCGGTGCCGTCGTCCAGCACTCCCGCGCCATCGCAGCCGAGCACCATCGGGAGCCGGTCGGCCGGCAGGCCCACGCCCTTGAGCGACCACAGATCGTGGTGGTTGAGCGCCGAGGCCCGCAGGGTCACACGCACCCACCCATCCGGCGCGGCCGGGTCGGGGCGCTCCCCAACGGTCAGCCCGGTGAGCGGCGCGTCGGCGGACTGGCTGGTGCAGGTGGCGGCAAGCATGGAAGAACCCTAGAGCCGAGCCACCCCGTCGGCCCGCGCGGCCTCGGCGACGGCCGAGGCGACCGCAGGTGCGACCCGCGGGTCGAAGACCGAGGGGATCACGCACTCCTCGGACAGGTCGTCGCCGACCACGGCGGCCAGGGCCACGGCGGCGGCCTGCTTCATCCCCTCGGTGACGCAACGGGCCCGGACCTGCATCGCGCCCTTGAAGACCCCGGGGAAGGCCAGCACGTTGTTGATCTGGTTCGGGAAGTCCGACCGACCGGTGGCGATGACCCGGGCACCGGCGCGGCGGGCGTCCTCGGGGTGCACCTCGGGGTCGGGGTTGGCCATCGCGAAGACAAAGGAGTCCTTCGCCATGGAGGCGACCGCGTCGAAGGGCACCTTGCCGCTGGAGAGCCCGATGAGGACGTCAGCGCCCTCGAGGGCCGCGTCGAAGCTGCCGGTCAGGCCCCCGTGGTTGCTGATGCCCGCGAACAGTCGCTTCTCGGGGTTCAGGTCGGTGCGGTCGACATGCACGATCCCCTTGCTGTCGGCGATCGCGATATCGCCGATGCCGGCCTCGAGGATCATCCGCGACACCGCGATGCCGGCGGCTCCCGCCCCGCTGACCACGACGCGCAGGTCACCCAGCGTGCGGTCCGTGAGCAGGGCGGCATTGCGCAGCGCCGCGAGGACCACGATCGCCGTACCGTGCTGATCGTCGTGAAAGACCGGGATGTCCAGGCGCTCCTGCACCCGGCGCTCCACCTCGAAGCAGCGCGGCGCGCTGATGTCCTCCAGGTTGATGCCGCCGAAGGCTGGGGCCAGCCGCACGATCGTCTCGACGAGCTCGTCCAGGTCGGTCACGTCCAGGCAGATCGGGACAGCGTCGATGCCTGCGAAGTGCTTGAACAGCAGCGCCTTCCCCTCCATCACGGGCAGGGCGGCCTCCGGCCCGATGTCCCCGAGACCGAGTACTGCGGTGCCGTCGGTGACCACGGCGACGGTGTGCGACTTCCAGGTGTAGTTGTAGGCCAGTCCAGGCTCCTTCGCGATGGCCGTGCAGATCCTCGCCACCCCGGGGGTGTAGGCCAGCGCGAGGTCCTCGGGGGTCGACAGCGGGACGCGCGAGACGACCTCGACCTTGCCGCCCCGGTGCAGGGCGAAGACGGGGTCGACGTCTCGCGCCGCACCCCGCTGGTCCTCGGTCAGCAGAGCGGGGTCCTGCGGGATGGCGGTCACTGCGGGCTCCTCGTGGACGCGCGCGGGCGGGCCCCGCGGCGCCGGTGTCGACGGGTCAGGGGGTGGGATCAGGTGAGCGGGATCCGGTGGGCGGCGTCGGGTGGGCGGCGTCGGGTGGGCGGGGTCAGGTGGGCGGGGTCAGGTTTCCAGCGGAAGGCGCCGTACCGGAGTTGCAGGGCGAGGCCATCGTGGCACAGCGGGCAACCCGGTCTCTCAGACGCGACACGACGTGCTCCCGGGGTGGCACGATACGCCCTGATGTCGCCCACGATCCGGAGGAACTCCTTGCGCTCGACCCGTCACCTCGTCCCGCTGGTCGCCGTCGTGGCGCTGGCCGCCTCGGCCTGCGGGTCCTCGAGCAGCCCGACAAAGCAGACCGTCGACAAGGCCGCCGCGCCGCTGGCGAGCCTGGTGCCGAAGGCCATCCGCGACAAGGGGACCCTGATGGTCGGGTCCGACGTCGCCTACGCGCCCGTCGAGTTCTACGGCCCCGACGGCACGACCATCATGGGAATCGACCCCGACCTCGGCGCGGCGATCGGCACGCAGCTCGGCGTGACCCTGAAGTTCGTCAACGGCACCTTCGACGGGCTCATCACCCAGCTGACGAGCAAGCGCATCGACCTGGTGATGAGCGCGTTGTCCGACACCAAGGAGCGGCAAGGCAAGATCGACTTCGTCGACTACTTCACGGCCGGGACGTCGATCCTGGTGGCCAAGGGCAACCCGAAGTCGATCAAAACTCTGGACGACTTCTGCGGCAAGACCATCGCCCTGCAGCGCGGGACGACGCAGGACGACGTGGCCAAGGCGCAGGTCAAGAAGTGCTCCGCGACCGGCAAGAAGCTCACCGTGCTGTCGTTCGACAAGGACACCGAGGCCCTGCTGCAGGTCAAGTCCGGACGCGCCGTCGGGGACCTCAACGACTTCCCCGTCGCGGCGTACAACGCGAAGACCTCCAGCGGCGCCTTTGAGGTCGTGGGTGACCAGATCGAGGCGGGGCCGTACGGCATCGGGCTGCGCAAGACGGACGCTGAGCTGCGCGGCGTGTTGCAGAAGGCTGTGCAGGCCCTGATCGCGAACGGCGAGTACGCCAAGATCCTGCAGAAGTGGAACGTCAGCCAGGGCGCGGTCACGACGGCAGTGGTCAACGGCGGCTGACGTGACCGTCACCGCCGACACGGGCAGGGCGCCGAAAGCGCTCGTCGCCGTGCCCGTCCGGCACCCCTGGCGCTGGGTCAGCGCCATCATCGTCCTGGTCCTGCTCGGGCTGCTGGTGCGCGCGTTCTCAACCTCGAGCATCCAGTGGGGGACGACCCGGCACTACCTCACCTTCGGGACGATCGTGCAGGGCGCCGGCAAGACGCTGCTGATCTCGGTGGTGGCCCAGGCGCTGGGCGTCGCGCTCGGTGTGCTGTTCGCGGTCGGGCGGCAGTCGCGCAACCCCGTGACCAGCGGCGTCAGCTGGCTGTACATCTGGTTCTTCCGGGGCACCCCCGTCCTGCTGCAGCTGCTGCTCTGGTACAACCTCGCGCTGGTCTTTCCGACCATCGCGGGGCAGGACACCAATGCGCTCATGACGCCGTTCATCGCGGCGCTTCTCGGCCTGGGCATCAACGAGGGCGCATACATGGCCGAGATCGTCCGGGCCGGGCTCGCGTCGGTGGACGAGGGCCAGACCGAGGCGGCGCAGGCCCTGGGCATGCCGCGCGGTCTGGTGCTGCGCCGGATCGTGCTGCCGCAGGCGATGCGGGTCATCGTGCCGCCGACCGGCAACGAGTTCGTCAACATGCTCAAGACCAGCTCGCTGGCCTACGCCATCCAGTACGGCGAGGTGCTGCGCGCGGCCACCAACATCAGCAGCGCCAACCTGCAGGTGGTCGAGCTGCTGTTCACGGCCGCGGTCTGGTACCTGATCCTGACCAGCGCCTTCAGCGTGGTCCAGTACTACGTGGAGCGGCGCTTCTCCCGCGGCGCCAGCCGTTCGCTGCCCGACACGCCGCTGCAACGGATCAGGACCAACCTGCGGTTCGGTCGGCACGAGGGGGCCGGCGCGTGAGCCGGCCCATGGTCCTCGCCGAGCGGGTGCACAAGAGCTTCGGGCACATCGAGGTGCTCAAGGGCATCGACCTGGCCGTCGAGGCCGGCACGGTCTGCTGCCTGCTCGGGCCGTCGGGGTCCGGCAAGTCGACGTTCCTGCGCTGCATCAACCACCTGGAGAAGGTCAACGCCGGCCGGCTGTCGGTGGACGGTGAGCTGGTCGGCTACCGCCAGGAGGGCGACAAGCTCTACGAGCTCAAGGAATCCGAGACGGCCGGCAAGCGGGCCGAGATCGGCATGGTCTTCCAGCGCTTCAACCTGTTTCCCCACATGACGGCGCTCGGCAACATCGTCGAGGCGCCCATACGGGTGAAGGGGATCTCGAAGAAGGACGCCGCCGAGCAGGCGCGCGCCCTGCTGGACCGGGTTGGCCTGGCCGACAAGGTCGATGCCTATCCGGCGCAGCTGTCGGGTGGCCAGCAGCAGCGCGTCGCGATCGCCCGTGCTCTAGCCATGCAGCCCAAGCTGATGCTCTTCGACGAGCCGACCAGCGCCTTGGACCCCGAGCTCGTCGGCGAGGTCCTCGACGTCATGCGCTCCCTGGCACGGGACGGGATGACGATGGTTGTGGTGACCCACGAGATGACCTTCGCCCGTGAGGTCGGTGACACCGTCGTGTTCATGGACGGTGGGGTCGTCGTCGAGGCCGGCACACCGTCGGACGTGCTCGGCAACCCCCAGCAGGAGCGCACCCGCACCTTCCTTGGCAAGGTCACCTGACCCCCCCGCCGTGATCCGGGCAGCTCCGGTGCCCCCAGAGGGTCACGCCAGCCGCCTGGATCACGGGGAGAGGCGGCGCAGGGCCCGACCCAGCGCCGGTACGACGAGCAGCCAGCCCACGACCGCCAGCGTGACGCCCGCGACGACGGGTGAGGCCGGGCCGGCCGCCTCGGCCAGCACGCCGCCGAGGGCGAATCCGGCGAGCCCACCGAGGTTCTGGCAGGTCACCAGCACCGAGAACGCCTCAGTCGCACGGCTCGGGTCCTCGGTAGACGAGACCACGGCGTTCAGGGTCGCGACCAGCACGGCGGACGGGAGCCCGACGGCCAGCACGGCCAGCGCCAGCACGACAGGAGGCGAGCTCGGGACCACCCCCGCCAGCAGCAGGGCAGCCCCGGCACTGGTGGCCGCCAGCACCGCGGTCCGCGGGCCGGCCCCCAGCCTGCGCAACGGTCGGCCGAGCACGAGCAGCCCGAGCAGCGCCCCGACACCCTCGAGGCTGAGCAGCACGCCGTACAGCGCGGCACCCGACAGCGACGTCGCCCGGGCGAGGACGGCTGCCCCCACCAGGCCCGACAGCACCGAGGCCAGCAGCAGCACGCCGGCGGCCAGCCGGGTCGCCCTGCCCAGCCCGGTGGTGCGCGTCATCCGGCGTTCGCGGACGCGGGCCCCCGCAGACGCGATCCGGTGGGCCAGCGACCACGCGGCGAGCAGCAGCAGGGCGCCGGAGCCGGCCAGCACCCAGCCGGCCCCGACCATGGCGACCCCGACACCACCCGCGGCCGGGCCGACGAGAAACGCCAGCTCCTCCAGCGCGGCGTCCAGGGCGAACGCCCGGTCCCGGAGGTCGTCGTGACCGGCCAGGACCGGACCCCAGCAGCCACGCACGATCGCGGTGAGCGGTGGCGCGACGAGCGCCCCGACCAGGACCGCCGGCAGGAACAGCACGACCCCGGACCCGGCGAGCATCGCGGCCACGACAAGCGACCCCAGCGCCCCGACCGCGCCGACCCGCAACACGACGGCTCCGAACGCATCGACGAGCCGCCCCTTGACCGGCAGGGAGACCGAGGCGACCAGACCATGAACCGAGGCCAGGGTCGTCGCCAGCGCGAGCGAACCGGTGGACCGCGCTAGGGCCAACAGCACTGCGACGGGGAGCACGCCGTAGCCCAGCCGCCCTGCCACGGCCGTCAGCAGCAGCGGGGTGGCTCCGGGCAGGGACAGGACAGCAGGACGGCGCGCAGCAGCATGCCCGGACAGCGGCATCAAGATCTCCGGGAGGGGACCAGCAGGACGTGAGGGCGGCGGGGGCCGGGGGTCACGGAGGCGTGCTGGTCACACGCCTCACCCTAGGGGCGAGACACCGGCAGGGGCCAGTACCTCAGCAGCACCCGGGCCTCGACGTCGCCGACGCCACCGGTGAGGCCGTGGCCCTCGACGGCCGGGTTGTCGGAGGCCAGCAGCCACCCGCCGTCCCGCGGTTCGACCGCCCGCTTGACGACAAGCAGCGACGGACGCGCGCGGAACCTTGCGACGACGAGGTCACCGGGCCGGATGGGGACGTCCCGACGTACGAGCAGACAGTCACCGTCACGCAACGCGGGGAGCATTGAGGGCCCCTGGACGAGGACGGTCCGGCTGCGCACGCCTGACAGTGCAGCACTAGGGTCGACAAGAGTCGATCGAGAGGAACCCGACATGCGCTTCTCCTTGAAGCCCCGCACTGTCGTCAGCGCCCACTGCGACATCCCCTGTGGCATCTACGACCCCACCGCCGCCCAGGTCGCGGCCAAGACCGTCAAGGCGATGTACGACAAGTTCGCCGCCGTGACCGGTGACGACACCAAGGCCCTGAACTCCAAGACCCGCATGATCCTCGTCAAGGAGGAGCACGCGCAGAAGGTCAAGGTCGAGCTGCTCGTCCTGTGGACGGACTACTTCAAGGCCCCGCACGAGGAGGCACACCCCGGCCTCACCGACAAGATCAGGACAGCCTGCAACACGGCCTCCAAGGCCAAGGTCGACTTCGACCCGGCCCACGCCGACCTGCTCATCACCCAGGTCGACGAGATCGCCGAGATCTTCTGGGCCACCAAGAAGGCCTAGAGCCTCACGGCTGGCCTGCGGGACGCCGCAATGCCGCTCCTCGCCCGCGACGGGACCGTACGCGGACGGGGGGCGGTGTCCGTCCCGGACCAGTCGGTCGCACCCGCGGCAGGCAACCGAACGCCGGACTCTCCGATCCCGGACGTCGCCACGCCCGGCCCGGTCCTCGCCACGCCCGGCCCCGTCTCCAGCTACCCCCGTCCCCCGCAGGGGCGGGAGGACTGCTTGCATGTCGTCATGACCTCCCACGAGACCTGGTTGGTCCGCCACGGCCAGACCGCGTGGACCCTCACGGGCCAGCACACCGGCCTCACGGACCTGCCCCTAACCGCCGACGGAGAGCGGCAGGTGGCTGCGCTCCAGCCCCGCCTCGACCGGCCGTGGGCCTTGGTCCTGACCAGCCCGCTGCAGCGCGCGGCCCGCACCGCCCGGCTCGCCGGTCTGCAGGCCGAGACCGACCGCGACTTGTGCGAGTGGGACTACGGCCCGGCAGAGGGGCTGACGACGGAGCAGCTGTCGGCTCCTGGCAAGCCCTGGAGCATCTGGGACGACGTCCCGCTCGGCGAGACGCTGCCGCAGGTGGCCCGGCGCTGCGCCCGCGTGCTCTCCCGGGCCGCAGCCGCCGAGGGTGACGTCTGCCTGGTAGCGCACGGGCATGTCCTGCGGGTCCTCACAGCCGTCTACCTGGGGCTGCCGCCTGTGACTGCCCGGCACCTCGTGCTGTCCACCGCCCACGTCACGCGGCTCGGCCACGAGCACTCGACCCCTGCCCTGCTGGAGTGGAACTCGTGATCAGACCCGCCACGCCGTACGACGTCCCGGTCGTCCTCGAGCTCGTGCACGAGCTCGCGGTCTACGAGAAGGAGCCGGACGCCGTCAAGGCGACCCCGGAGCAGCTGCACGCAGCGCTGTTCGGTGAGGACCCGACGGCCTGGTGCCACGTCGCCGAGCACGACGGGGCGGTCGTGGGCTTCGCCCTGTGGTATCGCACGTTCAGCACCTGGACGGGGCGCCCCGGCCTGTGGCTCGAGGACCTCTACGTCCGGCCCGCAGCCCGCGGGACCGGTCTGGGCCGTGCCCTGCTGCAAGCCCTCGCCGCCGTGGCGGCCGCCCACGACTGGTCTCGCTTCGAGTGGTGGGTGCTGGACTGGAACACCTCGGCGCAGGGCTTCTACCGGTCGGTCGGTGCCCGGCCGCAGGACGAGTGGACCACCTGGCGCCTCGACGGACAGGCCTTGCAGTCCCTGGCACTGCCCCCGGAGAGCTGACACCGCGGCGCAGCCCAGGTGTGGGGCCCTGGCTGCGGGGAAATCCGGGACAGGGGGCATGCTTCCCCCAGATTGTTTCTGTCCGCGTCCGGCCAGACCGTCACCCCGGGGGGACCATGAGCGAGATCAACGAGGACCGGCCGGGCGCCGTCACCGGCGACCTGGTCATCCTGCGCCTACCCGCGCAGGGTGCCTACCTGTCCGTCGTCCGCACCGCGACCGCAAGCCTGGCCTCCCGGCTCGACTTCACCATCGATGACATCGATGACCTGCGCATCGCAGTGGACGAGGCTTGTGCTGTGCTGCTGACGCAGGCGGTGGCCGGCGCCGACCTGCAGTGCGCCTTCGACCTCACCGACGACGTCATCGGCGTCTCGGTCAGCGTCCCCACGGTGGACGGCGTCGTGCCCTCCCGCGACACCTTCGCGTGGACGGTTCTGACCGCCCTTGCCGGCGAGGTCGACGCCACCGTCGACGCCGACTCCGTCGTGACGATTGTCCTTCGCAAGCGCCGGGTCGAGCTCTGATGAGCCGGACCGACGTGCAGTCCGCCGTCAACGTCCCCGAGCAGGACGGCAGATCTTTGCCCGGAGCACCCGACACCTCCTCGGGACCTGACGCACCCGACCCCGATGTCGTGGCCCTCACCCGGGAGGTGGCCGACGAGCCCTCGGTCCGCAGCCTGCGGATCGCCGCGGACCGCGCCCGGGCCCGGGCGATGTTCGTTGAGCTCAACGAACTGCCCGAGGGGGACCCTCGCCGGGCCCGCCTGCGGGACGAGCTCGTCGAGATCCACCTCCCCCTCGTGGAGTACCTCGCTCGCAGGTTCCGTAACAGGGGTGAGCCGCTCGACGACCTCGTCCAGGTCGCGACGATCGGCCTGATCAAGTCCGTCGACCGCTTCGACCTCGAGCGTGCCGTCGAGTTCAGCACCTACGCCACCCCGACGATCGTCGGCGAGATCAAGCGGCACTTCCGGGACAAGGGCTGGGCGATCCGCGTCCCGCGTCGGCTGCAGGAGCTCAAGCTCAGCCTGACCAAGGCCACCAGCGACCTGTCGCAGAAGAACGGCCGCTCCCCCACCGTGGCCGAGCTCGCCCAGCACCTCGGGTTGACCGAGGAGGAGATCCTCGAGGGCATGGAGTCGGCGAACGCCTACTCCGCGGTCTCCCTGGACGCCCCCGACGGCGGGGACGACGACAGCCCGGCCGTCGCCGACAGCCTGGGGATGGTCGACGACGCCCTGGAAGGAGTGGAGTACCGCGAGTCGCTCAAGCCCCTGCTGGAGAAGCTCCCGGCCCGGGAGAAGAAGATCCTCATGCTGCGGTTCTTCGGCGGGATGACGCAGTCCCAGATCGCCGCGGAGCTGGGGATCAGCCAGATGCACGTCAGCCGGCTGCTCGCCCGAACCCTCATGCAGCTACGCGTCGGCCTGCTCGCCGAGGACTAGCCGGTCTCACGTAGGGCCAGCCGGGCGGCGGGCGTCGCGTAGAGGTAGAGCACCGCACCGGCGAGCGCGAGCATCGGGACCCCCGCCCACCAGACACCGCCCTGCAGCAGACCGACCGCCACCGGCAGCGGGAGGAGGTTGAGCACCACGGCCGGTGAGCGAGCCCACGTCCGGCTCCGAACCGTCCCCCGGGCCAGCAGCACCAGGGCGACTCCGGCCGCGAGCGCGGCCAGCGCCGCCAGCTCCGCACCGGCCAGGTTCTCCGGCCGCCCGGTCACGCTGACAAGGGCATAGCCGATCGCCAGCACGACCAGGCCCGCCCCCTCGACGGCGAGCAGCAGCGCGATCCGACGTACGACGGGCTCCTGCTGCTCCACGAAGACACCGTATCGGCGCCGGTAGGGTTGGGCGATGCGCGCGCTGCTGGTCGTCAACCCCAAGGCGACCACCACCAGCGCACGGGTCCGGGACGTGCTCGCGCACGCGCTGGCCAGCGAGGTCAAGCTGGACGTCGTCGAGACGACCCACCGCGGCCACGCGACCGAGTTGGCGCGCGAGGCAGCGGTCGACGGGCTGGACGTCGTCGTCGCCCTCGGCGGTGACGGGACGGTCAACGAGGTCGTCAACGGGCTGCTGCACCAGGGTCCGCAGGACGAACTGCCCGCCCTGGCCGTGGTCCCCGCCGGCAGCACCAACGTCTTCGCCCGCTCCCTCGGGATGCCCAACTCGGCCGTCGAGGCCACCAGCGGCCTGCTCGACGGGCTGCTGCACCACCGCCGTCGCCGGATCGGTCTGGGCCGGGCCGACGAGCACTGGTTCACCTTCAACGCCGGTCTGGGCATCGATGCCGGCGCCGTACGGCGGGTCGAGCGGGCCAGGGCCAAGGGGCGCCCCCTCACCCAGGCGAGGTACGTCCGCAAGGCCGTGGCGGAGTTCTACCTCGGACCGACGCACCGGCGCCCCGTCCTGCACCTGAGCAGCCCGGGGCTCGAGCCGGTCGAGCTCGGGCTCGCCTTCGTCTGCAACACCGACCCCTGGACCTACCTCGGCGACCGGCCGGTGCGCCCGACCCCGCGGGCCGGCTTCGACACCGACCTGGACGTGTTCGGCCTGCGGCGGCTGGCCACCCTCCCGACGCTGCGCCACCTCGCCCAGATCCTCCACGGGCACCGGCCCCCGCACGGTCGGCACCTGCTCGCGCTGCACGACCTGGCTGAGCTGACGTTGTCGGCGGAGCATCCGCTGGACCTCCAGGCCGACGGCGACAACCTCGGTCAACGGTCGACGGTCGTGTTCCGCTCCGTCCCGCACGCGCTCGACGTCGTCGTCTGACCGGGGTCCACTGCACGGGATCCACGGCACGGGGTCCTGCGGAAGCGGCCTTCTAGCCGTGATCTTCTGGCGGTGACCTTCTGGCGGTGATGAGGAGTGACACGTCGCACATGGGGTATCGGGCCGCAGAAGCAACACCAGCAAGACGTGACGAAGACAACACGGTCGGTGGTGCGGCACCGGGGTCGGACTGCTTGCCACCAGGTGGTGCCGATGATGGGATAGAAAGGCGTTCGGTCGAGCGCGCCTTCGCTGGGCACGCCAGGGCAGCGAGGACGGCCGGTCGGGCGCACACGACCCTTGCCGCGCCGCGGCGTCGAGGGGTTGGCGGGTCGCCGCTACGGGCCCCGATTCGAGGAGTTGGACCGCATGGACTGGCGCCACGACGCGCTCTGCCGGCAGCAGGACCCCGAGTTGTTCTTTCCTATCGGCGCCACCGGGCCGGCCGCGGACCAGGTCGATGAGGCAAAGGCCGTCTGCCGCCGCTGCCCGGTCGTCGAGGACTGCCTGACATGGGCGTTGGACACCGGACAGGACGCGGGCGTGTGGGGCGGGACGAGCGAGGACGAGCGGCGTGCCCTCAAGCGCCGTGGAGCCCGCGCCCGCGTGCGCACCGCCTGAGCGGATGACCGTCCCGTTCATGACCGGGCGCGGCGTCGTGCGACCTCTACGAACGGGGACGTACTAGAGCGCGGGCGCCGCTAGGGGGACCGACAGCAGCGCGCTCGTGCCACCGGTCGCTCGCGGACGCAAGGCTAGGGTCCCGCGTAGGTCCCCGGAGACCAGCGCCCGGACGATCTGCAGCCCCAACCGCGGTGAGGTGGCCAGGTCGAAGCCGTCGGGAAGACCGGTCCCCGCGTCACGCACCTCGACGCTCAAGCCGTCCCGGTCACGGACCGCGGCCACCTCGATCAGGCCGGTCCGGCCGTCAGGGTAGGCATGTTCGACGGCATTCTGCACCAGCTCGGTCAGGACCATCGACAGCGGGGTGGCGACCTCGGCAGGCAACGTCCCGAAGCTTCCGGAGCGCCGGACCTCTACGGTCGCGCCGGCAGAGGCGATGTCGGCGCACATCGACAGGACCTTGTCGGCGACACCGTCGAAGGCCACGTCCTCGTCGAGGGACAGCGAGAGCGTCTCGTGCACCAGTGCGATCGAGGTCACTCGGCGCACCGACTCCTGCAGCGCAGCCTGCGCGCTCGGGTCGGTGAGGCGACGGGCCTGCATGCGCAGCAGCGCCGCGACCGTCTGCAGGTTGTTCTTCACGCGGTGGTGGATCTCGCGGATCGTCGCGTCCTTGCCCATGATCTGCCGGTCCCGGCGTCGTACCTCGGTCACGTCCCGAAGCAGCACCAGGGCGCCTCGCGGCTCACCGCCGGGCGCCAGCGGCAGCGCCCGGAGCAGGACGACCGCGCCCTGCGCCTCGACCTCGCTGTCGCGGGGCTCGCGGAAGCGCAGCGCAGCGGCCAACGCCGCCGAGCCCCGGGGCTCGTCAAGGTGCCCCGGCTCGGCCGGCAGCCGGGCGATGGTCTGGCCGAGGTGGGCGCCCAGCAGGTCCCCGCTGACCCCGAGCCGACGAAACGCCGAGAGCGCGTTGGGCGAGGCGTAGACGACGTGCCCCGTCCGGTCCAGGCGCAGCAGCCCGTCGCCGACCCGGGGGCTGTGCTCGGGATCGGGGTCGCTGCCCGGGAACGGGAACGTCCCCTCGGACACCATCTGCAGCAGCTCGCTGGCCGACGTCAGGTAGGTCAGCTCCAGCGGGCTGGGTCCCCGGGCCGAGCCGAGGTTGCTGTCGCGGCTCAGCAGCGCGACCAGGGTGTCGGCCCTGCGTACCGGGACCGTCTCCTGTCGCACGTGGAGCGGGACGGTCCGTTCCGTTCGCTCCACCCTCCCCTCCCTCCAGACCCGGTCCAGACGGGGGCTGGCGGCGCGCTCCAGCCCGACGACGTCATCGGCGTAGACCGTCGAGGCGGTGGTCGGACGCAGGTGCGCGACCGGCATCCAGGTGCGCTCCCGGGTGCGGACCCACAGCACCAGGTCGGAGAAGGAAAGGTCAGCGACCAGCTGCCACTCGGCAACCAGCCGCTGCAGGTGGTCCAGGTCGCGGGAGGTCAGGTCCGTGCGCGTCCGGACCAGGTCCCCGAGGGTCGACACACCTGCAACCCTAGGCTGGTGCCCGTGGCCGGCCCCGGGTCGCGGGTCGGCCCTTCCCGGTCCGGAGGGCCTCCTCATGAGCACGCTGTTCGTCACCGGTACCGGCACGGGGGTCGGCAAGACCGTCGTCACCGCGGCCGTTGCCGCCCTCTGCCTCGCCCGCAGCGGTCGGTGCGCCGTCGTCAAGCCCGGCCAGACCGGGATAGCGCCCGGTGAGCCGGGCGACCTCGCCGACGTGGGCCGGCTGTCCGGTGCGGAGGACCTGCACGAGCTGGTGCGCTACCCCGATCCGCTGTCCCCTGCCGCGGCCGCCCGACGCAGCGGCCTGCCGCCGCTGGACCAGACGCAGGCCGTGACGCTGCTGCTGGAGCTAGCGGACCGGGACCTGGTGCTCGTCGAGGGCGCCGGCGGTCTGCTGGTGCGCTTCGACGAGGACGGGCTGACCCTGGCCGACCTGGCCCGCGCCGTCCGGGCCCCTGTCCTGGTCGTGGCCGACCCGGCGCTGGGCACCCTCAACAGCACCGCGCTGACGCTGGAGGCCATGGCCCACCGGGGGCTGGAGCTGGCCGGGATCGTCGTCGGGTCGTGGCCGGACGACCCCGGTCTGGCAGAGCGGTGCAACCTGCGCGACCTCGAGACCCTGGCGGCGCGGCCGCTCGCCGGGGTCCTGCCAGCGGGCGCCGGCACGCTGTCGAGCGAGGCGTTCCTCGACGTCGCCCGGGGCGGGCTGGGGCCGTCGCTCGGCGGGACCTTCGACGCCGCGGCCTTCCGGTCCAGGTGGGCCTGACGGGCGGGGGGGATCGCGGTCGGACCTGGCAAGATGGCGCCCGTGACCGAGCTGCTGACCGACGTCCGTGCCGATGTGCTGGAGACTGCCCGCGAGCAGGTGCTCGACCGTGGGGTCGGGCTCACGCAGGAGCAGGCGCTGGCTTGCTTGCAGCTCGGCGACGAGCGGCTCCCGGACCTACTGCAGCTGGCCCACGAGGTGCGGATGCGGCACTGCGGCCCCGAGGTCGAGGTCGAGGGCATCATCAGCCTCAAGACCGGCGGCTGCGTCGAGGACTGCCACTTCTGCAGCCAGTCCGGCCTGTTCGCCTCACCGGTGCGGGCCGCTTGGCTCGACATCCCCTCGCTGGTGAGAGCGGCCGTGGAGACCCGGGCGACCGGCGCCACCGAGTTCTGCATCGTGGCGGCCGTCCGCGGCCCCGACGAGCGGCTCATGACCCAGGTCGCGGCGGGCATCGCGGCGATCCACGAGGCCGTCGACATCCAGATCGCCTGCAGCCTCGGGATGCTCACCCAGGAGCAGGTCGACGCACTGGCGGCGATGGGCGTCCACCGCTACAACCACAACCTCGAGACGGCCCGCTCGCACTTCCCGAACGTCGTCACGACGCACACCTGGGAGGAGCGCTCCGACACGCTGCGCATGGTTCGGGCGGCCGGCATGGAGGTCTGCTGCGGCGGGATCCTGGGCATGGGCGAGACCCTCGAGCAGCGCGCGGAGTTCGCCCTGCAGCTCGCGGCTCTCGAGCCCGACGAGGTGCCCCTCAACTTCCTCAACCCACGACCCGGGACGCCCTTCGGCGACCTGCCGGTCATGGGTGCGAACGACGCCCTGCGGGCCATCGCCGTCTTCCGGCTCGCACTGCCACGCACGGTGCTGCGCTTCGCCGGCGGCCGCGAGATCACCCTTGGGGACCTCGCCAAGGACGGCATGCTCGGTGGCATCAACGCGGTCATCGTCGGCAACTACCTCACGACCCTCGGCCGCCCGGCGACCGAAGACCTCGACATGCTCGTCGACCTCAGGATGCCGCTCAAGGGCCTGTCGCAGTCGCTGTGACCGTCCAGCCGCAAGGCCTCGCGACGTACGTGTCGGAACAGGGTCCGTCGGGATGGGGCCTGTCGGGACGGGGCTCGTCCGGACGGGGCCTCGTCGAGCGGGACCGCGAGGTCCTGTGGCACCCCTACGCCTCGGTGACCAGGCAGGCTCCGTTGTTCGGGGTCGTCGACGCCTGCGGCACCCGCCTCACTCTGGAGGACGGCCGCACCGTCGTCGACGGGATGAGCTCGTGGTGGGCCGCGGTGCACGGCTACCGGCACCCGGTCCTAGACGCCGCGCTGCACGCGCAGGTCGACCGGTTCGCCCACGTGATGTTCGGCGGTCTCACGCACGCCCCGGCCGTCGAGCTCGGCGAGCTGCTGGTCTCGGTGACCGACCCCTCGCTGACCCGGGTCTTCCTTGCCGACTCCGGTTCGGTCGCCGTGGAGGTCGCCCTCAAGCTCGCGGTCCAGGCGAGCCCCGGTCGCTCCCGGGTGCTCACCGTCCGCGGCGGGTACCACGGGGACACCTCAGGGGCGATGAGCGTCACCGACCCCGACGGCATGCACGCGCTGTTCGGAGACCACGTCGTGCAGCAGGTGTTTCTGCCCCGCCCTCGGCCGCTGTATCACGAGCAGCTGACCGACAGGGACCTTCTCGAGCTGGATCGGGCGCTGGCCGAGCACGCCGGGATGCTCGCCGCCGTCATCGTCGAGCCCGTGGTGCAGGGGGCGGGGGGCATGCGGTGGTACTCCCCCGCCTACCTCGACGAGCTGGTGAAGCGCTGCAGGGCAGCCGGTCTGCTCGTCATCTTCGACGAGATCGCGACCGGCTTCGGACGGACCGGCCGACTCTGGGGTGCCGACCACACCGGCGTCGTGCCCGACATCATGTGCCTGGGCAAGGCCCTGACCGGCGGCACCATGACGCTCGGGGCCGTCCTGTGCTCCGACGAGGTCGTCGACCGGGTCTGCGCTGACGGTGGGGCCTTCATGCACGGCCCGACCTTCATGGCCAACCCGCTGGCGTGCGCGGTCGCGCAGGCCTCGGTCCGGCTGCTGCTCAAGCAGGACTGGGCCGGCACGGTGAGTCGCATCTCGGGCGAGCTGGCCGCTGGCCTCGCCCTGGCCCGTGACCTGCCGGGCGTCCGCGACGTACGCGTGCTCGGGGCGATCGGGGTCGTCGAGCTGGAGCAGCCGTGCGACATGGCGGTGCTGCAGCCGCGGCTGGTCGACGAGGGCGCATGGGTCCGGCCGTTCGGGCGGCTGGTCTACACGATGCCGCCGTACGTCAGCACGACGCAGGACGTCGCCACCGTCACCGGCGCGATCGTGCGCTCCCTGACCCCGTGAGACCCGCAGCTGAGGTGCGCGGTCAGATGAGGTGCTTTGGAGACGGCGACGAGCTGTACGAGCGCTACCACGACACCGAGTGGGGGCGACCGCAGCGCACCGAGCAGCAGCTCTTCGAGAAGGTCTGCCTCGAGGGCTTCCAGGCAGGGCTCGCGTGGATCACCGTGCTGCGCAAGCGGGAGGCACTGCGGGCGGCGTTCTCAGGGTTCGACCCGGAGGTCGTCGCGTCGATGGACGTCGGGCCGCTGCTCGCCGACGCGGGGCTGATCCGATCCGGCCCCAAGCTGCGGGCCTGCGTACGCAACGCCGACGCCACGCTGGCCCTGCGTGACGAGGGCGGGCTCGTCGAGCTGGTCTGGTCCTGCCGGGACGACGGACCCCCGCCGGCCACGTGGTCCGACGTACCGGCCTCGACAACGGCCTCCAGCGACCTCGCAAAGCGGCTCAAGCAGGCCGGTTTCGTATTCGTCGGGCCGACGACGGTCTACTCGCTGCTGCAGGCCTGCGGGATCGTGGACGACCACCTCACGACCTGCCCGGTCCGTGGGGAGGTGGAGACGCTGCGCGGCTCCTGACGAGCGCGGCTGGTAGACACCACGCGTGCTCGAGATCCGCCCCGTCCTGCCCGCCGAGCACGCCGCTCTCGGCGAGCTGACCGCCGTCACCTACCTTGCCGAGGGCTACGGCGACGACGACTACGCCGCGACGCTCCGGGACGTCGCGACCCGGGTGGCCGAGGCCGATGTGCTCGTTGCGCTGCTCGACGGCCGGCTCGTCGGCGGGGTCGCGGTGGCCACCCGCGGAGGCCCGTTCGCCGAGCAGGCAGCCCCCGGCGAGGCGGTCATCCGGATGCTCGTGACGGCCCCGGCCGCGCGCGGCGCGGGCGCGGGGACGGCCCTGGTCCAGGCCTGTCTGGGCCTTGCTCGGAGCGCAGACTGCAGCCTGGTGCGCCTGTCGACCCAGCCGACCATGACGGCGGCGCACCGCATCTACGAGCGGCTCGGCTTCCTCCGAACGCCCGAGCGCGACTGGAGCCCGGTGCCCTATGTCGACCTGCTGACCTACGAGCTGGTCCTGGCCCCCGCGGCCCCGACCTGGTGCAGCCACTGCGGCGAGCCCGGGGGACAGCACGAGCAGCCCCTGGAGCCTCCGCGCTGGTGTCCTCGCTGCCGCCGCCGCATGGTCGTGCAGGTCCATCCCACGGGGTGGAGCGCCCACTGCTCCGAGCACGGCACGACCACCTCGTGACCCCCGGTCCAGCTGCCAGCGTTGCGACTGCCCGTCGTACGACGTGGGCGGTGGCCGGAGCGGACAGGCTGCTGGCGGCCACCCCTGCGTGAACTGGGGCTAGACGCTAGGCGACCAGGCCGAGGCGGCGCAGCTCGACGGTGAGGTCGTGAGGTGAGGTGCTGGCGGACATCGCGGCCTCCAAGGTGATCACGCCATCACGCACGAAGCTGACGAGGTGCTGGTCGAAGGTCTGCATCCCGTAGTAGCCGCCCTCGGCGATCAGAGCAGGCAGCGTCGAGGTCTTCTCGGGGTCGGCGATGGCGTCGGCGATGCGCCCGGTGTTGACGGCGATCTCCATGACCACGCACCGGCCCTCACCGTCGGCCCGGGGAACCAGCCGCTGGCAGATGATCCCCCGCAGCGAGCCAGCCAGGGCCAGCCGTACCTGCTTCTGCTCGTGGGGCGGGAAGAAGTCGATGATCCGGTTGATCGTCTCGGCAGCGTCGGTGGTGTGCAGCGTCGACATGACGAAGTGGCCGGTCTCGGCGGCGGCGAGAGCGGCCTTGACGGTCTCGTGGTCGCGCATCTCGCCGATCAGGATGACGTCGGGGTCCTGCCGCATGGCGGCGCGCATCGCGGTGACGAAGTCCTCGGTGTCGACCCGGACCTCACGCTGGTTCACCATCGCCAGCTTGTCAAAGTGCAGCACCTCGATGGGGTCCTCGATCGTGACGACGTGGACCTCCTTGTTGGCGTTGACGTGGTCGATCATCCCGGCCAGGGTGGTGGTCTTGCCCGAGCCGGTCGGGCCGGTCACCAGGACCAGCCCGCGGGGCTCCATCGCCAGGCTGGTGAGCACGACCGGCAGCCCCAGGTCGGCCAGCGGGATCGCGCCGACCGAGACGCGCCGGAAGACCAGCCCGCACGAGCCCCGGCTGCGGAACGCGTTGACGCGGAACCTCCCTACGCCCGGCAGGCTGTAGGCAAAATCGGCCTCGTTGCTGCGGTGGAAGACCTCCACCAGGTCCTCGCGCAGCACCTCGTTGACCATCTGCTCGGTGTCCTCGGTCGACAGGTCGCGGGTCTGCAGCTTTCTCAGCCGCCCGTCGATGCGGACCCGAGGGGGCGATCCGACCTTGCAGTGCAGGTCGGACCCTCCGCACTCGACCAGTGCTCGCAGGAAAGGCTCGATGGAGGTGCTCACCCTGACCTCTTCGGCCGCGTCCCGGCCCGGCTTGATCTCCGGCGGCCAGCGGCTGACCGGACTCCCCGCTGCTCGCAAGAGCGTCGCGTCAGGGCTGGCGCAGGCCAGCCATCCACGCAGTGACCTCGTCAGGATCGCGCGGCAGCGCCGCCGACAGGTTGACGGGGTCGCCGGCGGTGATCAGCACGTCGTCCTCGATCCGGACCCCGATCCCCCGCAAGTCCTCGGGGACCAGCAGGTCGTCGGGCTGGAAGTACAGCCCGGGCTCGACGGTGATGACGTTGCCCTCGACCAGGGCTCCCTTGGGGTAGACCTCGGCCCTGGCGTGCGCGCAGTCGTGGACGTCGAGCCCGAGGTGGTGGCTGACCGAGTGGAGCGTCCAGCGGGAGTAGCGCTTGTCGTCCTCGTCCAGGACCTCGACGGCGGACTCCACCAGGCCCATCCGCTCGAGCCCGCGCGCGATCACCTGCATGGCGGCGTCGTGCGGGGCGGTGAACGGCTGGCCCGCCCGGCAGGCGGCAATGCCGGCCTCCTGGGCGTCCAGCACCAGCTGGTAGACCTCGCGCTGCCGGGCCGTCCACGTGCCGTTGATCGGCAGGGTGCGCGTCACGTCGGCGGTGTAGAGCTCGTGGCCCTCGACCCCCATGTCCAGCAGGATGAGCTCGCCGTCGCGGACGGCCCCGTCGTTGTCGGTCCAGTGGAGCGTGCAGGCGTGCGACCCGGCGGCGCAGATGGAGCCGTAGCCGACGTCGTTGCCCTCGACCCGGGCCCGCAGCGCGAAGACCCCTTCCGCCCACCGCTCGCTCGTCGCCTGGGCCTGGGGCAGCGCGCGTACGACGTCCTCGAAGCCCAGCACCGTGGCGTCCACAGCCTTCTGCAGCTCGGCGACCTCCCAGGCGTCCTTGACGAGCCGGGCCTCGGACAGCCAGACGGCAAGCTCGGTGCACGCCGCGGCGTCGAGGTCGAACACGGCCTCCGTCGAGGCGTCGACGCCCGTGAGGACGCGGGCCCGTGTGCCCTGCAGCTTGGCCAGCTCGGCCAGCGGCCGCGTCTCCAGGCCCAGCAGCGCGGCAGCGGACGTGAGCGTCGGGCGCGGGCCGACCCAGAGCTCGCCGTTGCGGTCGGTGAAGAAGGCGGGAGTGGAGCGGTCGAGGTACGGCGCCTGGTAGAGCACCGCCTGCCCGGCCGGGTCGACGACCAGCACCGCGTCGGGCTCGTGCGAGCCGACCAACCAGGAGTGGTCCGTGCCGGGGCGAAAGCGGAAGTCGGTGTCGTTGGCACGGACCTTAAGGGCCCCGGTGGGCACGACGACCCACTCGCCGGTGAAGCGCTCAGCCAGCGCGGCGCGACGGGCTGCCCGGAAGGGAGCCCCGGGCCCCGGCTCGGGAAGGACCTCGACCCGCTCGGCCCAGCCCGTCGCCATGAGGTCGAGCAACTTCTGCGGGCGCTTGGGGTCATAGCCGTTGGTGCCCTCGGCGGGGACGACCTCGGCCGATGTCTGGTCGCTCATGCCCTCACCGTACGTCTAGCGGCCGGACCAGACCGGCGGCCGCTTCTGCAGGAACGCCGTGACGCCCTCGGAGGCGTCTTGCGTGGTGTTGAGCAGCGACAGCTGGGCCTGCATGGCAGCGAGCCCGGCGGGCAGCGAGGACTCCATCGCGGCAAGGAAGGCGGCCTTGCCCAGCCGCACGGCCACCGGTGGCTTGGCGGCCAGCGCCCTCACCAGCTCATCGGTCTCCCGCGCCAGGTCGGCGGCCGGCACGACCCTCGACAGCAGGCCCATCTCGAGCGCCTCGGCAGCGGGGACCCGCCGGCCGCTCAGCATCATCTCCATGGCCCGCTTCGGGCTGACGTGCCGACCGAGCAGGGCGCTCACCATGAACGGCCACAGCCCCAGGTCGACCTCTGGTAGGCCGAAGGCCGTGTCGTCGCCCGCGACCACGAGATCGCAGCCCAGCACCAGCCCGACGCCACCGGCCAGGCACAGGCCCTGCACGCTGGCCACCACCGGTACGGCGCAGTCGCGCATCGCGAGGACGACGTCCCGCAGCAGGCCACGGCCCTCGTGGACCTCGAGGCCGGTCGCGTCGGGGGCCATCTGCACCAGGTCGGCGCCGGCGCAAAAGACCCGCTCGCCCGCGCTGGTGACCAGCACGACGCGAGCGTCACCGAGCTCGGACAGGGCCTGTTGCATCCCCTGCAGGACCTCCGCGTTGAGGGCGTTCCTCCGGGGCTCCCGATCGATGTGAAGGCGCAGGACAGCGCCCTCACGGCGGACGGCCAGATCACTCACGGCGGGCTCTCCTCACGAGGGCGGGCGGGTCGACGGACGGCCATCTGCTCGGCCAGGCCACCGCGTCCACGACGCGGCCAGCAGTCACCGCCGCATCGGCGGCGAGCATGCGGTCCGGCACGAGCCGCGACACTAGTGGGGTGGTCCTCGCCCTGGTCGTGCTGCTCGTGGCGCTCGGGGTCGGTCTGCTCCTGGGCGGTCGGGTCGGCCGGCTCGCCGGGCTGTCGCTGAGCCGGACCTGGCTCGTCCCGGTCGCGCTGGTCGTGCAGGTCGGCGGAGCCCTGCTGGGACTCCAGCTGTCGCTGGTGCCTGCGTTCGTCATCGTCGGAGCCTTCCTGCTCTTGAACCGGGCGGTCCCCGGGCTGCCGCTGGTGGGGGTGGGCCTGCTCGTCAACTCGCTGGTCATCGTCCTCAACGCCGCGATGCCGGTCTCGCTGGCGGCGACGGCCGCCGCCGGTGTGAGCACCGAGGACATCCTCACCGGGGCCGACTCCCGGCACGTCGTCGCTGACGGAAGCACCCACCTGCGGTGGCTCGGCGACGTCGTGCCCGTGCCGCTGCCCGTCCACCCGGAGGTCGTGAGCCCCGGCGACACCCTCGTCGCGGCCGGCCTGGCCCAGCTGGTCGTGGTCGGGATGCTCCCGGTCGGCTGGGCTGCGCCCGCGAGAGGTGTGCGTAGGCTGGAGGCCGTCGTCTCGAGGAGGAACCCCATGGCCAAGAGGGGCCGCAAGCGCCGCGCGCGCAAGAAGTCCGGTGCCAACCACGGCAAGCGTCCCAACGCCTGACCTGTCCAGCACCTCGTGAGCCCTCCGCCGCCGGCGGGGGGCTCACGTCGTGTCGAGGGTCCTGGCGAGCCCGCTCGCGAGGTCGACGACCGGTTCCCAGCCGAGCAGCCGGCGGGCTGAGGACGCGTCGAGCATGGGCGCCGGCGCGACCTCGCCCGGGACCCGCTCGGGGGCGTCCGGACGGCCGAGCGCCGCGGCGAGCAGACTCGTCAGGTCGCGGTCGCTGGTGCCCACGCCGGTTCCGACATTGAGGCGCCGCCCGTCGGCCTGACCGTCCAGGCACCGGACCACGACCTCGGCCAGGTCGTCGACGTGCAGCAGGTCCCGCAGCGCGGTGCCCGCTCCCGTCAGCGGCGCGCCCGAGATGAGCCGGGCCACCGGGCCGGTCCGGTCATGGCGGCCGTAGACGGTGGCCACCCGCAGCACGACCGCGCGCAGGCCTCGCCGCCCAGCGGCATCGACCAGCGCCTCCCGCGCCACCTCGACAGCACCCTGCGTCGTGACCGGGGCGAGCCGGGTGCGCTCACCGACCGGGCCGACTACCCGCCCGTACCCGGAGGCGCACCCGACCAGGACGAGCCGTGCCGGCGTGTGCACCAGCGCCACGGTCGCTGCGACGTCGCGCCCTGGGTCACCGGAGGTCGCGGCGTGCACCACGACCTCCGGCTCGGCCCGGGCCAACAGCTCGGGAAGCCCGCCCCCCTCGAGCTCGAGGCGGTGGAAGCGGAAGTGCTTGCTGCGCCGCGAGTGCGCCGTCGACGACAGCAACCCGGTCGACAGGTCATCGACGCCCGTGACGTCGTGCCCGTCGGCCAGCAGACGGTGGCACAGGTTGCTCCCGACGAAGCCCGCCGCCCCGGCGACGAGCACCCTCACGACGTGCGCAGCTGCCAGCCCGCCCAGGCGCTGGCCACCATCGCCCTCAGGTCGTGCTGCGCCGTGAAGCCCAGCCCGTCTCGGATCCGGTCGACCGCCGCGACCACCCGAGCCGGGTCGCCGGCCCGCCGGGCGACGACGTCGTACGACGTGTCGAGGCCCGTGACGGACTCGACGACGGCGAGCACCTCGAGCACGCTGCTGCCCACGCCCCGGCCGATGTTGTACGTCGCTCCGGGGGCTCCCGCGTCGAGCGCCCGGGCCGCCGCCAGGTGGGCAGCAGCGATGTCGACGACGTGCACGTAGTCGCGGATGCAGGTGCCGTCGGGAGTCGGGTAGTCGGCCCCGAAGACCTGCGGTCGCTCCCCCTTGCTCAGGGCCCGGAAGACCAGCGGGACCAGGTTGAAGACTCCCGGGTCACCGAGCTCGGCGGTCGCGGCGCCCGCGACGTTGAAGTAGCGCATCGACGTGACCCGCATGCCGTAGGCCCGCTCGCAGTCGCGCAACAGCCACTCGCCGACGAGCTTGGTCTCGCCGTACGGGCTCAGGGGCGCGCCGGGAACGTCCTCGTCGACCAGGTCGACGTCGGGCAGGCCGTAGGTCGCGGCACTGCTGGAGAACACGACCTTGTCGACGCCCTTGTCCCGGCAGCTGTCGAGCAAGGCGACCAGGCCCTCGACGTTCTCGCGGTAGTAGAGGAGCGGGTCTGCCATCGACTCGCCGACCTGCTTCTTGGCCGCGATGTGGACGACGCCGGTCACCGCGTGCTCCCGCAGGACCCGGCGCACGAGGCCACGGTCCCGGATGTTGCCCTCGACCAGCTCCGCGCCGACGACCCGGTCAGCGTCACCGGTCGACAGGTCGTCGAGCGCGACGACCTGCTGCCCGTCGGCGACCATCGCCCGCATCACGTGCGCCCCGATGTACCCCGCCCCGCCCGTGACCAGCCAGCTCATGCCAGAGAGGCTAGTGGCGGCTACTCCGCGCGGTACTCGACGTGGTCGATCTCGCGCCGCACCTGCTGCAGGCGGACCAGGACCCGGTCGCGCAGGTCCAGGGGGGCTGCGTCGCAGCACGACCGGGCGACCAGCGCTTTGACTGCCTGCTCGAGTCCGTACTGCCGAAGGCACGGCGCGCACTCGTCGAGGTGGATCCGCACGCCGTCGCGGTGGACGGAGTCCTGCTCGCCGTCGAGATAGAGGTAGACGGCCTCGAGGACCTCGCTGCAGGGGGTCTCGTGAGGGTCGCCGCAGCTCATGACTCGGCCTTGACCAGCCCGCGCTCCTGCGCGTAATCGGCGAGCATCGTGCGCAGGCCCCGTCGTCCCCGGTGCAACCGCGACATCACGGTGCCGATGGGCGTCCCCATGATCTCGGCGATCTCCTTGTAGGAGAAGCCCTCGACGTCGGCCAGGTAGACCGCCATCCGAAAGTCCTCGGGGAGCTTCTGGAGGGCGTCCTTGACGTCACTGTCGGGAAGGTGGTCCATCGCCTCCATCTCGGCGCTGCGCAAGCCCGTCGAGCTGTGAGCCTCCGCCGCGGCGAGCTGCCAGTCCTCGATCTGGTCGGTGCCGGACTGCAGCGGCTGGCGCTGCTTCTTGCGGTAGCTGTTGATGAAGGTGTTCGTGAGGATCCGGTAGAGCCAGGCCTTGAGGTTGGTGCCCTCCTGGAACTGGTGGAACGCCGCGAAAGCCTTGACGAAGGTCTCCTGGACCAGGTCCTCGGCGTCGGCCGGGTTGCGCGTCATCCGCAGGCCAGCTGAGTAGAGCTGGTCGAGGAAGGGCAGCGCGTCACGCTCGAAGCGCGCGGACCGCTGCTCGCTGGTCTCCTCGACCATGACCACCTCCTCAGGCAAGCCCAACTCTAGCGGCCCGTCCGGGGCCTCCCTGCCGTACGGCAGCAGGTCCGTAGACGGGGCGGACCCGAACCATGGCGCCAGGGCGCCGGCGTCGACCGTGGGCCGCGTGGGGCAGCTGGCCATGCGGAGACCTCCTAGGACAAGTGGTGCCCCATATAACGCGCGCTCCCGTCACGCTTCTTCCCGGGACGACGGCAGGTCCCCCAGCCACGCTGTCGCCGCAGACCGCACGACCGGACCGGCCGGGGCACTGCCCTGGCGGACGGCGAAGGCGTGGTCGGCGCCCGCGACCACGACCGCCCCGTCCGGCACGCCGAAGGCATCGCGCTCCCCCTGGACGACCAACAGCGGTACGACGACGCCGGCAAGCTCGGCGCTGCGCGAAGGGCCGCCACCGGGCGGCTGCAGCGGGAAGGCCAGGCACAGGACCGCGTCCGCCCCGACGGCCGTGGCGGTCCGGCAGGCGACCCGGGCTCCGGCGCTGCGGCCTCCGTTGACCAGCGGGGTGCCCGAGAGGTCGGCCAGCACCTCGGTCCAGGCGATGTCGAGCCGGGACGGCGCCTCGGCGACCCGGCTACCCCGGACCGTCCACGGCTGCTCGACCAGGGAACCCGGAAACCGAGGTCGCGGGCAGTGGCCGCCGCCGCCTGGAGGTCCAGAGCGTCGGTCCCCCCTCCGGCCCCGTGCCCCAGCACTAGCAGCCCAGGGCCCCGTCCGGAGAGCTCGACCCGGGCCGCACCGACGCGCGTCGGGCACAGGTAGGGGGACAGGAGCGACGCGGGTGTGGGCGGCACAGGTGTGGGCGACACGGACGCGAGGGTAGGGACCAGCTCATGACCTTCTCGGCCCCGGAGGAGCGGCGCCTACTGCCCGGCCTCTCGCCGTCCATCGGCTACCTGGACTTCTACGCGCAGGTGGCCGGAGCCCAGCTCGCCGACTGGGCGCCGCCGACACCAAGTCGGGTGCTGGACCTGTCCGATGACGGTCTGCAGTGGGCCCGGCAGCTCGCGGCCGCCGGCCATGCGGTGCTGCACGTCGACCGCCCCGGCAGCCTGCCGGACGCTGGGGCGACCGTCCCCGGCATCACCACGGTGAAGGCCGACTGCAACGGCCTGGACTGGCTGGCGGACGGCTGTGTCGACGCCGTGCTCGCGGAGGGCCAGTCGCTGTCGAGGTGCCTGGCGACGGAGCAGACCTGCCGGGAGCTGTTCCGGGTGCTGCGCCCCGGGGGGCGCATGCTCCTCGTCGTGGACTCGCTTGTGACCGGGCTGGCGCGACTGGCCGACCAGGGCCGGTGGGCCGAGCTGGCCGACGTCCCGTTCGCCGACTGCGTGCTCGTCCCGCAGGAGGACGGGGGGGTCAGCCGCTGCTTCCGGCCCGAGGAGCTCGCCACCCTGCTGGTCGACAGCGGGATGCAGGTGCAGTGGGTCCGGTCGCGCACGATCCTGACGCTGGCGATGGTGAACCGGGCCCTCGACCACGGCCAGCCGGCCGCGATGCCGGTGCTGCTGCGCACCGAGCTGGCGCTGGCGGCTGAGCGCGAGGGAGAGGCCTCCGGTCTGCACCTGGTCGCCTCCGCCCGGCGACCGGTCTGAGCCCTCGGCCACTGCTGCCGCGGGGCCTGTCCTAGGAGGCGCTCGCCTCGTAGGTCTCCTGGTCGGCCAGGCAGCGCGCCGCCTCGGGACGGAACTCGAGGCGCTCAGTCGGGATCTGCGTGCCGCAATCGACGCACACGCCGTACGTGCCGGCGTCCAGGCGGGCGAGCGCCTCGGTGGCCTCGCGGCCTCGCTGCTGAGCGGCCTCGACGAGGGCGTCCTCACGGTCACTCTCGCTCACGTCCGACGCGGTGTCGGAGGGGTGCGCGTCGACCAGTTCCACCTCGCTGCCGTCCTCGGTCTCATCGTGCTCCAGCGCCTCGACGCTGCCCTGCGCCTCGCGCAGGACCTGCTCGAGCTCGGAACGGACGGCATCGAGGTCCACGGTGGTTCTCCTGGTGTCTGGTGCGGCTGCAGCGGGTGAGGACCAGTGTCGTGCGTCCGGCGGGCGGGTCGCCAAGGGCCCCTCCCCCGGTCCCGTCAGCCGGTCCCGTCAGCCGGTCGTGTCAGCCGGTGCCCGCGACGGGCAGCACCAGCTGCGGTCCGTCGTTGCGGGCGTTGCCCACCGCCTTGCCCACCGGCCAGGCCTGCAGGACCCCCGCCACCCCGGGGACGAGCAGGTCGCCGGGATCGGTGAGCGCGGGGTCCAGCCAGGTCGCCCACGACGACCTGGGAACCAGCAGGGGAGTCCGGTCGTGGATCTCACCGAGCTCGTCGGGGGCAGCCGTGGTCAGCACCGTGCAGGTCGACAGCCACGCCCCGTCGGGGGCACGCCAGTGCTCGAACAAGCCGGCCATCGCCAGTGGCCCACCGTCGTGCGACGTGAGATACCAAGGCTGCTTGCCCGATGCCTCGGGCTTCCACTCGTAGTAGCCGTCGGCAGGCAGAAGGCAGCGGCGCTTGGCGAAGGCGGAGCGGAACGCCGGCGTGGACGGAACCGTCTCGGCCCGCGCGTTGATGAGCCGGGCCGCTCCCTTGGTGTCCTTGGCCCACGACGGGACCAACCCCCAGCGCAGCACGCGCAGCTCGCGGCGCTCCCGCTGCACGACCGCCCAGACCCGGTCGGTGGGGGCGACGTTCCATGTCGGCGCGAGCTCCTCGAGCGGCGGTTCCTCGACCTCGAAGTAGTTGACGAGGTCCTCGGGACGCCGGCTGGAGGCATAGCGGCCGCACACCGCTACCGCACGACCAGCATCGTCGGCAGGGCGAGACGTGTCACGACCCCGACGGTACGGCGGCCTGCGACCATGGCCGCATGACCTCCGCCTGGCCCGCGCCGCGCCCCCGCGGGCCGCTGTCCGCGACCATCACCCTGCCCGGTTCGAAGTCGCTCACCAACCGGGCCCTGGTCCTCGCGGCGCTGGCGGCCGGGCGCTCGGTCATCCGGCGACCCCTGCGCAGCCGCGACAGCGAGCTGATGGTCGCGGCCCTGCGGGTGCTGGGCGTGAGCGTCACCGACGACGGTGACGACTGGGTGGTCGACGGGGTGCCCGGCCCGCTTCAGCCGACAGCTGACGTCGTCGACGTCGGCAACGCCGGGACGGTGGCCCGCTTCCTCCCGCCGGTGGCTGCACTGGCTCGGGGGACCGTGACCTTCGACGGGGACCCACGGATGCGCGAGCGGCCGCTCGGTGAGCTTCTGCGGGCCTTGCAGAGCCTCGGAGCTGACCTTTCCTCGACGACCGGCCTGCCGACCACGGTGCACGGGAAAGGCTCCCTGGCAGGAGGTTCGGTCGTCCTGGACGCCTCGCAGAGCTCCCAGCTCGTCAGTGGGCTGCTGCTGGCCGCTCCTCGCTTCGAGCAGGGTGTCGCGGTCACGCACTCCGGCACCACGCTGCCGAGCCAGCCGCACCTGGCGATGACTGTGGACGCCCTGCGCGCCAGCGGGGCGCACGTCGACGACACGGTCCCGGGCACCTGGCGGGTCGCGCCGGGGCCGCTGCTGCCCCGGGACGCAGCCGTCGAGCCGGACCTGTCCACTGCCGCGGCCTACCTGGCCGCACCGCTCGTAGCCGGCGGGTCGGTGACGATCGAGGACTGGCCCGCTGACACCCGCCAGCCGGGTGCGGTGCTCCCAGACCTGCTGGAGCAGATGGGTGGAGTCGTCACGCGCCGCGGCCGCGCCTTGACCGTGAGCGCCGGCACCGGCCTGCACGGGCTGCAGGCCGACCTGCGCGACGCACCCGAGCTGACCCTCGTGCTCACCGCGCTGGCAGCGCTGGCCGACTCCCCCAGCCGCTTCTGGGGCGTGGCGCACGTCCGGCTCCAGGAGACCGACCGGCTGGCGGCCCTCGCCACCTCCCTGACGGCCCTCGGCGGTGACGTGACCGAGGCCCCCGACGGGATCACCGTCCGGCCCCGCCCGCTGACCGGCGGGCTGCTCTCGTCCTACGACGACCACCGCGTCGCGATGGCCTGGGCGGTGCTCGGCCTCGGGGTCGACGGGATCGAGGTCGACGACATCGCGACGACCCGCAAGACCGTGCCGGACTTCATCGGTACCTGGTCCCGGATGCTCGGGGCCTGACGGGTGCCCCGGGAGCTCGACGAGGACGACGTCCGCGTCCGCCCGCCTCGCAGCACCCGACCCCGCACCAAGGAGCGGCCCGGCCACCTCGACGCCTCACCGGGGGTCGTCGTCACGGTCGACCGGGGTCGCTACCGGGTGCTCGTCGACGGGGAGGTCGTCACGGCGGTCCGCGCCCGGGAGCTGGGGCGGCGAGCCGTGGTGGTGGGGGACCGGGTGGCGCTCGTCGGCGACCTCGCCGGCGGCCCCGACTCCCTCGGTCGGGTCGTCCGCGTCGAGCCCCGCACGTCCCTGCTGCGTCGTACCCCTGACGACACCGATCCCGTCGAGCGCGCCGTCGTCGCCAACGCGGAGGTGCTCGTGGTCGTCACGGCGCTGGCCGACCCGGTCCCCCGCCCCCGACTGGTCGACCGGTGCCTGGTCGCGGCGTTCGACGGTGGGCTGGTGCCTCTGCTCTGCCTGACCAAGAGCGACCTCGCGAGTGCCGACGAGCTCCTCGCGCTCTACGAGCCACTGGGCGTCGAGGCTGTCGTCACAGGGACCGGGACCGGGGTGGAGGAGCTGCGGGAATGCCTGCAGGACAGGGTGTCCGTGCTGTTCGGTCAGTCCGGTGTCGGGAAGTCGACGCTCGTCAATCAGCTCGTCCCCGACGCTCTGCGTGCGGTCGGCGTGGTCTCCGGTGTGGGCAAGGGACGGCACACCAGCAGCTCGGCGATCGCGCTGTCGCTGCCTGGTGGGGGAACGGTCATCGACACCCCAGGGATCCGGTCGTTCGGCCTCGGTGCGGTCACCCCGGCGGGCGTGCTGGCGGCGTTTCCCGACCTGGCGGAGGCCTCGCAGCAGTGCCCACCGGGCTGCGCCCACACCGGGCCGCCCTGCGCCCTGGACCTGCTCGTCGCGCAGGAGCAGGCCCGGCCGGAGCGGCTGGAGTCCTTCCGCCGGCTGCTGAGCAGCCGCGACGGCGACCTGTAGGTCCACGCCGGGGCCCGATGAGCGGTCAGCGAGTGCTGACCCTGCCCGAGGCTTGCGCACTGACTGGCGCTTACGCCTGCGCCTGCGCCGGGCCGCGGCACGGCCCTGTCGGTTGTGGTTCAGGCGGCGTGGGTGGTGAGCCAGGGGACGTGCAGGTCGGTGAGGGCCAGGCGTCCGCGGTGCCACAGGACGTGGTGGCGTCTGCATAGGAGCACGAGGTTGCACAAGTCAAAGTTGAGATACCTCATGCAGACCGCACGACCGCTCCAGTGACCTTCGCTGGTGTCACCTGAAGTGGTGACCGTTCGACTCCGTTGTTCGTGGAGGTCATCAGTGAGCCCGCACAACGCGGGGACGTCCCTCCGCTACGTGAGCCTTCGTGTCACCGTCCGCTCCGACCAACATTGTCTTGCACGGGTTGCTGGCCGAGTTCGGG
>JAYTHS010000049.1:0-18582 GCA_043732345.1 Frankiales bacterium
GGCGACATCACCTACATCCCCACCTGGCAGGGGTGGGTGTACCTGGCGACCGTGATCGATTGCTACTCGAAGAAAATCATCGGCTACGCGATGGACGACAACTACCGCACCCCGCTCATCAGCACCGCGATCGGCCGTGCCGCCCGGAACCAACCGCTCACCGACGAGGCGATCTTTCACACCGACCGGGGCAGCAATTACACCTCCGCCGAGTTCCACACCACCCTCATCGAACTAGGGTTACGCCATTCGGTCGGCCGCACCGGGGTGTGCTGGGACAACGCCATGGCCGAATCATTCTTCGCCGCCCTCAAAAACGAGCTCGTGCACCGGACCGTGTACCCCACCCGGGCCCACGCCATGCGCAACATTGCCGAATGGATCGACGGCCGATACAACTCCCGCAGGCTCCACTCAGGGATCGGGTACCGAACCCCGAACGAGGCCCACAACAGCTACAACAACGACAGGTCAGCAGCCTGACGACATCAGGACCAGTATCCGAGAACCGCGGGGCAGATCACCCGCCGACTCGTCACCGAACGCCGCCTCGCCTACACCAAGATCGGCAGATTCGTCAGATTTGACCGCGCCTAAGTCGACGAATTGATCCGCCGCGGAAGAATCGACCCCATCCGCTGAGCGTGAGGACGACACCGAACTCCGGGCCGACTACTCCCGTCACACTTGAGGGCTCTTCGAGTTCTCCCGCGACCATGCCTCAATGAGGGCGTCCAGGATTTGCTCCTCGTGGACGGCGACTCCCCTGGTGATCATCGCGGTGGCGAGGGAGGGGTCCCAGGGGCTGCCCACCGGGCGGCCGTGCAGCTCGTCTCCGCCGGCCGCGGCGAGATAGTCGGCGGAGGTCATCCGCCAAGGCTCCGCGCCGACTCGTCTACTGAGCCAGTCGCACACTTCGAGGCCTCTCCAGTCGAAGTCGCCGTGGTAGGCCAGTGGGGCGGCGAGGCGACTCAGCAGGGCCACGGCGACGGCGGACGGCCAGCCGGCGGTGCAGACGACGGGGAAGCGACCGCCGTGCCGGGTCGCGATCGCTTCCAGCACTGCCGGGTTCTCGACCACGAGGACTCGGCGGTCGGCCGGACATGCCGGTTCCAGCCGGCGCAGTTGCCACGGAGTGAGCAATACCGGGTCGCCGAGATCGGCTGCCGCGGCGAGCGCCCGCTCGCGGGGTCCATCGGCGACAGGCCGGAGGCCGAGAGTCAGTACGGACGTGGACACGCTGTCGCTCAGCACACCGTGGCGCTCCCAGAGCTCGCGCCGTTGCGCCGGGCTGGCGGGCGGGGTGTCCGTGAAGGCCCGGAGCAGGAGGGCCGTCAGGGGGCGGCCGTCGTCGAGTGCATGCGCGTCGCCTGTGATGGCCGCGGCGAGTTCGGTCCGCAATCGTGGCTCGCCGGGTCGCAGCGCTGCTCGGACAGCCAGTGCCTGATGGACGACCCGTAGCGGGTCCGGTTGCCGGGTGAGCAGTCCCGCGGTCCGGACCCGGGCCGCCCAGTCGGTGTCGACCGCCGCCAGGAGCTCCAGTGGAGCCCGCCGGGCGGCGTCGGCTTCGCGGTCGGGCAGCGCCCCGGTGGTGTGCCCGATGACCTGCCCGAGCGATATCCCTGCGCGCCCGAGAAGCTGTTCGTCGAGCTCGGCCAGGACGAGGGTGATTGTCCCGGTGACCGGCTGGCCCAGGACGGGACCGAGGGCGTGTCGGGTGGCCCGGTCGAGGTCGGTGAGCCGGCAGGTGCGGGCGTCGCGTATCAACGACGCGCGCAAGCGTCGCCAGACCGGCGCGAGGTCAGGATCGTCGAGCCAGGGCGGGAGGGTCATGCCTGACCGGTCAGGGTGTGGCCGTCCCAGGTGTAGCGGTACTGGGCGATGCCGCGCTCGCCCGGGGAGCGCAGCGCCTCGTAGACGGCCAACGAGGGGACGCTGGCGTGGTCGCCCCAGAGCCGCTCGCTGGTCAGGATGAAGTCCAGGTCGAGGTCGACGAGCAGCCCGAACAGCAGCGGGTGGGTCCGTACGTCGATCTTGGGGAACGCGTCGTCGAGCAGGATCAGCCGCGGGGCATGGGGAGCAGCTCCGGCGACCGAGGTGAAGTGCGCGGCGGCCGCCGCGAACAGCGGCAGATAGCAAACGACCTTCTGCTCGCCCTGCGACAGCGGGGTGCGGCGCGTCAGGGTCGTCCACCCCTCGGTACCGGGACGGTGCAGCCGGACCGCGAACGCCGACCAGCGCCGGTAGTCCAGCGCGCGGGCGAGATGTTCGGCGTAGCCATGCTCGGGTTCAGCCGCGCGTTGCAGCTCGATCAGGCCGCCGAGGGTGTCGCGCAGACGGGTGGCCTCGTCGGGGGTGAGCGATCCGCGGGCCCGCCCGAGCAAGGCGACGGCGTCCCGCACGTCGGCGCCGACATCGTCGCGCAGCGCCCAGTCGAGCCGGACCCGGATCCCCTGCGACGTCCGGACGTCGGCGAGCAGGTCGTTCATCCCGCGGACCAGATCGGCGGCCTCTTGGCGCCGGGTGCGCAGCGAGTCACCGAGCTCGCCGAGCAGGTGCTCCTCGAACAGGGCTCGTTCGCGCTCGGTGAGCAGCTCTTGCTCACGGGCCACCTGGGAGACCATCGAGCCGGCCAGCTCGGCAAGGGGTCGCTCCGCACCCGCCTGGTCACGGCCGAGGACGGCGAGCACGTCGCCGACCGGGACGACCCGAGGCTCGGTCTCGGCGGCCGGGCCGACGGCCAGGGTGCGCAGCTCGGCATGGACGGCGTTGCTGTCCGCCGGTCGCTCCACGGCCAACGCGGCCCAGTCCCGCAGCACGGCGAGCGTGGAACGAGGTGGCGGGCTGACGACGAGCCCGTCCAGGGCGAGCGCCTCGTCCTCGGTGAGCTCGCGCCCCCAGGTCGCCACCAGCAGCCCCGGCACAGAGCGCAGCGCGGCCAGGTCGGCGCAGTGCTGGGCCACGGCAGGCTCGGCGTCGGCGAGCCGTTCCCGCGCGGCCGTCAACCGGGCGCGGTGCTCGCCCGCCTGGCCGGTGAGGGTGGTGAGCCGTGTGTCGACGGCGGCCAGCGCCTTGCGCGCCTGCCCGGTCGCGGCTCTCGCCTCGGCGAGCTGGGCCTGCAGCCGGGCGACCTCGACGCCGAGGGTGGCCAGCAGAGCGTCGGACTCTGCGCGCGCGGCGGCGGCCAGCCGTCGTGCGTCGGCGGCCTCGGCGGCGGCGGCTTCGGCGTCGGCATGGTCGCGGTTAGCCGCCTCGTCGTCCTCCTCGAGCCGGCGGGCGGCAGTGAGCAGCCGACTGGCCTCGTCGATCAGCTGCGCCAGGGCGGTGTCGAGCCTGGCCAGTGCGTCGCTTCGCGACTGCAGGGCGCCCGGCTCGGAAGGGAGCCGATGCTCTGCGCAGAGCCGGGTCAGCTGCTCGGTGCGCTGGGCTAAGGCCTCAGTGGCAGCAGCGAGGACGCCGTGCAGGCGTGCGGTGTCGGCGCGGGCTACCTCGTGCGCCTCCTCGCGTTCGCTGTGCTGCACGGAGGCGCGGACGAGATGGTCGGTGGCTGGCTGCCTGTCCATCCACGACTGGAGCCGTTCGAGCTCGGCGTCGGCCGTCATCGCTGCGGTTTCCGCGGCGGCCCGGTCGGTGTCGGCCGCAGCGGCGGCCTCGTCGATCTCGGCCAGGCGCCGGGTTCGCTCGGCTGCCCGGGCGGCGGCGCCGAGGTACTGGCCCGCTGGCTTGGTTGCTCGCCCAGTGAGGGTACCTACCCGCCAGGATCCGTCTCGGCCGAGCGCGACCGGGGTCTCGGCCGGGTCGGCCAGGTCGGCGGTGTCGCGCAGGGCGATGCTGGCCAGCACCGCGGTGACGGTGTCGGCGGACACGGGGCTGTCAGCCGGCGGGGCCGGCGTCAGTAGGTCGGCCAACGTGTCGCCGGCCAGGCTGGGTCCGGCGGTCAGGATGGTGTCGAGGCCAGCGCTGCTGCGCATTGAACCGTCCGCCAGGATCTGGGCGTCGAGAAGCCCGGCCGCTTCGAGGGCCGCTTCGATCAGCGTGGGATCCGTCCGCCCCTCAGCGCCCGGAGCAGGTGCTGCCTCGACCAGGCGCCAGAGCTGGGTGCCGAGGCGGGGGTCGCGGTCGGGCCGGGGCAGAGCCGGGGGGGGCGGGGCTGGGTCCGTCTCAGCTTCAACCTCACGCCGCCGGTTCGCGAGGTCGGTCAGCCGCTCACGAGCGTGCCGCAGACTTGCCTGAGCGGTCTCTCTTGCGGAGCGCCAGGACTCCAGGCTGGGGGTAGCCGCGTCGCGCACGGATCGGGGCCAGTCGGCCAGTAAGTGCTCGACGGCAGCGGGGACGGCCCGGTCGAGCTCTGGTCGTTCGGCCAGCCACCGGTGGGTGTCGTCGGTCCAGGCCTGGCTGAGCTGCTCCAGGGTCCGGCGGGCGTCGGCGAGCCGGCCGGCGGCCTGCTCCTCCCGCTGCTCGGCCTGCGCTGCACTTTCTGCGGCGGCGTCCCGTCGCGTGACGGCGTCCGTCCGCTGACGGGCGCTCTCGCGGACGACGGTGACGGCGGCCCTGGCCGTCCCGACCTCAGCCAGCACGAGAGGTGCGTCCGCGCCGATGGCCGTTGCCTGGGGGATGGGGTCGAGGGCCGTGGGCAGGCCGGCGGCGAGCCCGCACTCGCGGCTGGTCGCCGCCGCGTCCCGGATGTGCTTGGCGAGGTCGTCGCCGAGCCGGGCCAGGGTCTGCTCGCCGTCAGCTACCCGGGCTGCGCTGTTCTCGGCTCGGTCGGCCGCTCGAGTTGTAGCACCGGTGGCCTGCTCGGCCGCGCGGGCCAGGTCGTCCCCGCGGCGCTGCTTCTCCTGCAGCACCTGCTGGTTGCGGACCAACGGTCCGTCGGCCAGCACCTTCTCCTGGCTGGTCGCCCGGCCTAGAGAGTCGCGGGCCTCCGCCTGCTCGACCGTGGCCGCGGCAAGCTCGGTGGTGGTCCGGTCGACGGCGTCGGCCGCGTGCTGCACGGCGCGGGCGCGGGCGGCTCGTTCGGCCTCCGCCTCGAGCGCTACGGAGGCACGGGCCTGGACGGTGGTGCGGGCATAGCGGGCGTACAGCTCAGCGGCACTGGTGATGGCGGCGGTGGCGGCCCGCAGGCGGTCGAGGCTCTCACCGTGGGCGGCCAGGTCGTCCAGCGCTTCGCCGACCTGCCGGACGGCGACCTCGTCGAGAGCCGGCAGCGACTCGTCGAGCATCCCGGCGAGCCGGATCGGGTCGAGGTCCTCGCCGACCTGGGGCTGGCGCAGCCAGTACAGCAGGCGCAGCAGGTCGTCGTAGGCCTGCGGCTCGAGCCCGAACAGCAGCTTGCCGACGTGAGCCTTGTACTCCCGGGGCGACTCGAATAGTCGTCCGCCGATCCCGTCGACAAGCTCGCGGCAGCGTGGCTGCGACAGCGGCACCCCGTCCTGCTCGATCAGGGTCGGCGCCCCGGTCGGGACGGTGAACTGCCAGGTGGTCGCGGTCTTGGCGCTCGCCGAGTGACGGATCCCGACGGCGCAGGTGACCAGGTGTCGCTGCCCTTCGGAGTCGGTGCGGGCCAGTTCGACCCACACGTAGCCGGTGCGGGTGCCGCTGCCGGACGCGCCGTCGCTCATCAGCCACAGCAGCTGGCTGCCCTGGCGGCCGGTCGCGGTCATCCTGGCCTTGTCGCCGTCGAGGACGAACGGCAGCAGCATCTCCATCGTCTTGGACTTGCCTGCGCCGTTGGTGCCGCGCAGCAGCAGCCGGCCGTCGGCGAAGTCGAAGATCTGCTCGTCGTACTGCCAGACGTTGAGAATGCCGGCGCGGTGCAGCCGGAACCGGTGCGGGTCGCGAGCCATGGTCAGAACAGCCGTTCGGCGGTGTGGGTCGGACGGGGCGCGTACCGGGCGGCCGCAGCGTGCACGGCGAACCCGTCCGGAGTCTGCCGCAGCAGTCCTGTTTCGGTCAGCAGCTCGCTGACGTCGGCCGTGAGGATGTCCGGGTCGGCGTAGGCCTGTCGGAACCCGTGCCCGTGCTCGGTCATCACCTGCGCGACAGCGTCGGTCAGCGCACCGGGCGGCAGCGTCCGCCACACGCGGTCAGCGGGCGCCGCGATGAGAGCCTGCTCCCGGACCAGTCCGACCAGGATCTCAAGCACCAGCAGGGCGGCGTGCCGGGCTGAGCCGCTGCCGGGGAACACCACGTCGGTGAGCGTCTCGTCCGGGTCGATCGCGAGAGCCCCCTCGGCCCGCAGCTCCACGTCGAGGCCGACGTGCTCGGCGAACCACTCGACCTCCCGCCCCCGGTTGCGGCGCCACCACTCCGCGTGATCCTCGGTCAGGTCGGTGACCGACAGCACCGGCGACTCCAGCAGGCGACGGCGGACCGCGACCCGGGCCCCGCCGGCGGCGCTCGTCAGGGCGGACGCGTCCAGCAGCTGGGCCGGCTCCGACGCGCCGGCCAGGCCGGTGACGGCCAGCAGCCCGAGCCGATCGCGGCGCACGTCGAGCAGAGACTGCGCGGTGGTGTCGTCGACCCAACGGCTTAGGTCGCCGTCCCGCTCCACGAGCACGCCCAGCTCGAGCAGCACGGCCAGCGCCCCGGCGAATGACCGCCGATCGGCGACCCGGTCCAGGTCGACCGGTAGCTCGGCGTCCGCGGCGGCGCTGCGGACCTGCGCGACCAGCTCGTCCAGCAGCAGCTGGCCGCTGCTGCGGGTCAGAGCGGCCAGCGTGAGGCACAGCAGGGCGTAGCCGCGAGGGTCGAACGGGCGGCCCGGCCCGCGCGCGGTGGGCCGGCGCAGGGGTCGGCTCTCGTCCCGGCCGAGCCCGGCCTTGACCAGCCGGGCTGCGGTGGGCTCGACCACCAGGCGGTAGCCGAGCGCCTCGGCGCACAGTCGACTCAGGTGCTCCCGGTGCCGTCGAACCAGCAGCAACTCGTCCGGGGCCTGCTCGACGGTCAGCAGCGGGCGCATGAGCAGGGCCCGCAGGGCGGTCCTTCGTTCGCGGTCGAGGTGGTCGTCGTTCATGGCGCAGCCTGCGTGGTGAGCTCGAGGGTCAAGTCGTGCAGCCGCAGGACGCCGTGCGCACCAGTCACACTGGTGGTGGCGCCGGGTTCGGGCGTCACCGTCACGGTGAGCAGGGCGCCGTCAGCCAGCCACGCGGAGGCGCTGGTGGGCGAGCCCGGTCGTGGCGCCGACCCGAGGGCCCGGGCGTACAGCTCGAGCAGGGTGGCGCGGGCGGTGTCACTGAGGGTGACAGCGCCGAGCGGTCCGCGGGCGTGCTTCCGCAGCTCGCCGAGCGCCGCTGCCCGCGCGGCCTCGGCCGCGGCGCGCTCCCGAAGCCGCTGCGCCTTGACCGCCCCGAAGTCCTCCCGCCGTGCGGTCGCCCCGGCGGCTCGGCGCTCTCCGCTGGCACGCAGCATCAGCGGTACGTCAGCGACCGGGGCGCGCCACCAGCTCGAGGTCGCCGCCACCGGGTCCCCGTCCGTCTGCGCCGGGAATCCCAGGTGCCTGGACGGGTAGAGCCCGAACGCCGCCGCCCACAGCGCGGCGGCCTCGGACGGGGCGCTCGCGTCGAACCAGCGGGCCAGGCGCAACAGATCCGCGTAGCGGCTGACCTCCCGGTCGGTGTCGGACGACAGGCGCCGCAGGTTGACTAGCAACGCGCGCATCGCCCGGGTGGCCAGCGCCCGGACCTCCTCGGCGTCGCTGCGGCGGCCGGGCACTCCGAGGAACCACGCCCGCGGCGCGTCCCAGTCAGCAAGCTGCAGGCCCGGCGACCGCAACGCCCGTCCGCCCTCGACCGTGACGAGCCGGGCACCCGTGTCGGCCCGGGCGAGCAGCGGCGCGGGATCGAGATCGGTGAGCAGGTCGGCCACCGCGGGAAGGGTCCGGGCGATCTGGTCCACGAATCGCTGCAGGTAGTCCAGCAGGCCGGCCTTGTAGGCCTGGAAGTCCTCCCGGCCCAGGTCGTAGCGGGCTAGCACCTGGCTGAGGTTGGTGTAGAAGGCTCGGGTGCTGGTGACCAGCCGTTCGAACTGGGCGAACACGGTGGCGACCTGGGCGGCGACCTCCTCCGGGCTGGTGTGCGCGAGCGACGCCGCGTCATGGGCCGCAAGGGTCCGGAGCCCGGCGAGGATGCCACCGAGCATCTCGGTGGAGACCTCCCGGACCTCGTCGGTGGCGCCGAGCAGCTCTTCGACCTGCCGGTGGACGAGCTCACCGCGTTGGGTGAGCTGGTACCGGGCCCGGGTGGTGAGGTACTCGCGGATGCTCCGGGCCTCGGACTCGCGCGGGCTGCGGGCCAGGTTGCCCGACTGGACCAGGTAGGACAGCCGGGCGTCAACCAGGTCGACCTCGAGATCGAGCCTGTGGTCTGCCTGCAGCCGGTCGGCGACCTCGCGGGCTGACAGGTCGGACAGCAACCCCGCGGTGCCCGCTGTGAACACTCGCATCACCGCGACGTACTGCTCGGCCTCGTCATTGACCGCGTACCGCAGCGCTGACAGCTTCAGCCGGTCGAATGTTGCGGCGCTCATATTCCCGAGGCTATCGGGGCTCAGCCCTAAGGGAGGCTGGTCAGAGCGTCCAGGACAAGGGGCAGAGAAAGCGGCGGTTCTTCGGTGCTCCTGGGTCGAGCTGTCGGAGCAGGTCCAGGTCGACGAGCTGGCTCACGAGAGCGTTGGCCCGTCCGTAGGACAAGCCCAGGTCTCGCTGCACGGACCGCACCGTGATCGCTACGTGTCCGACCGCATAGTCGACCAAGGCCTGGGCGCTGTCCGCCCTCAGCGACGAAACTCGGACCTGCCCCTTCAAGACTTCCTGCACGTCGAGCGGAGCGAGCATCTGGCGTTGCGTCTCGGTAGCCGACACCTCGAGCCCGCTGGCGAAGAACCGGATGTAGTCATCCCACGCACCGTCGGTGCTCATTGCGAAGAGGTGGTTGTAGTACTGCTGTCGACGGGACTCGAACCAGGGTGAGACGGTCAGAGTGGGTTCGACAGGATCCCCTGACTGACCAGGTGCACCACGATCAGCAGTCGCCACCCGCTCCTTCCGTTGCCGTCATGGAAGGGGTGCAGCGCCTCGAACTGGTAGTGCGCCATGGCCGCCGACGCCAGGCTCGTGTAGCGCGACATCCGTCGGAAGAAGTGAGCCCACCTGCTCGCCGAGTTTTCCCTCCAGCAGCCCCAGCGCGACGGGGCCGGGCACTTCCACCGACAGGAGGGTGACTGCGACCAAGTCTTCGGCCGTGACTGCGTTGGCCACCCCCAGATGGTCACCTCCCCCGGCGGAGCGTTCGAAGCGACTTCCGGAGAACTCACGCACACCTCGGGGTTCCGCGGACGCCGCGAAGTACCTCCGAACGTCCCCGGTCGAACGGGGGTCGGCCACGTGGGGCAGAAGGCCCGGCAGATCCAGGGGTGTGGCGGGCGTGCGCTGATCTTGCCCGACCCAGTCTTCCCCTTGGGTCCACTCGGGGATCCCCTGCGGGAACAATGGGTCGGCCTGGTCTTGGTCCCGCGAGGTCGTCGGGGCGGGGTCCGCTTTCGGGAGCGGGTCGGCTCACCGGAGGCGAGGGTGTAGTACGGCTCCGGGGGTGCCAGTGTCTTCAATCATCGCTGTATCCCCTTGCTGCGGGGGGCGTATGAAGTCGAGCAGAGGCCGCATGCAGCGACCGGTCCGCTCAAGTTCCTCGCGTTTGCCGCCGAGGGCACCACTGGCATCGTCGCGTCCATGCGCGGACTGGGCGAACCGTCAGGAGTGCGCCAGATCCGTGGCGTGCGCGAGAGGTTTCGGGTACTAGCCGTTCGAGAGTGGAGACACGATGCAGGTGCAAGATCACGCCGCTGGTCGTGTGAGTGCGGCCTTAGCGCGGCTCGGTGCCGCGGTCACCGAGACCTCGGCGGACGGCAGTGTCCTCTTCACCATGGATGGTATCCAGGGTTTCGCGCGGCAACGCGGCGGCAAGTTCAGGGCTTCCTTCTTTCTCGAACTCGATCCTGTCCCTGCTGAGGCCAGACAGTTCGTCGCCGACCAACCCACTCCACCGATCGGAGAGCTGCAGTTCGCCGAGCCGGAGGACGGTGGGTTCCTGCGGTTGCTCGTCGAACTGCCCTACCACCAGCATCAACGGATCTCCTGTGCTGCCTCTGCCGCGCGGGCGCTGCACGCGCGGTGGATCGCCCAGGGCGAAGGGTCTGAGCTCCTGGGCACCCTCGGCATCGCCGGTATCGCCTTACCGCCTTTGGGACCTCGTAACCCCACCGACCTGCATACCTACGGCAAGTGGAGTTGGGGGTCCCGGTACGTCGCGGTCCGCGACCTTTACAGCTTCAATATTGACGTCGTCGCGAGGGCCCTGATTGACGACGGGCCTTTTTTTGCACTATCCCACTGCGGCCACGGCGTAAACAGCTACGGCCTTAGTCTGGTCACGACCGTCGGACCGGTCGCAGCTTTTGTGCAGCACAGCTACGGAGGAGCCTTCACGGACCCTGTCACCAGCCTGATCAGGATCAACACCACGTACTCGCGGCTACGAGGTCTCCTCGCCGGCGTCCGCGAAGCACCGGAAACCACGACGCGTTGGCTTCTCGTGCTCTCGGACTTTCGCGGTGCGCCTGGACTCGTCGACCTCGACCGGGTCCGTGCAGGCGAGGACCTCGACGACGCCACCACCTTCTTCGACCGCGAAGAAGCCCTGTTTGACGCGGTCGCCGCACTGCAATCTGCCCAGCCGAGCAACCCCAATGTGGAAATACCGCAACCCCGCCCAACGGACCACGGGCAACTCTCCAACGAACCCCGCACTAGTCTCACGGCGAGCATGGAGGCGCAGGGAGATCCGCGCGACGTCGCACCGTCGAGTGGATGGCTGCTACTGGGGGACGAGGCGTCCTACCCCACTGCGGAGGAGCTCGAACAGCAACGCCGTGACGCGGACGACGGCAACTTCAGCTGCGAGTGGACGACGGCGAAGCAAACGTTGCGCGGGGACCTGGCGTTCGTGTACTTCATCAGTCCCCGCAAGGCGGCACACTTCGTCACTCGAGCTGCGACGGACGCCATCTTCGACCGCGAGCTCGGGGTCAACGCCGTGGGGGCAGTCGCGAACGAGCAATGGTGGGCTGACTTCACCCCCCTCATCGAGATTGAGCCAATCCCCTTCGGAACGCTCCGGGACGCGGTCGGCGGGCACCTCATACTAAAGGGGCATTCTGGAAAGTTTCTTCGACCGGAGACCGTCGGGGCCCTGGAGGTACGCGCGCGGTACCCCCGCGACCAAGCCGATCTCGACAGGATTCTCCTGGTCCCGACCGGGCTCGCAGAGCTGCCGCCCGCGGCTGAGGTCAGCATCGACGTGTGGAAGACGATCTCCGCCGGGGCGTTGCCGCTCGAAGCGCACGTCTCGAGTTACATAGTGGAACCGCTACTGCGCCACGTGCTGCGCCGAACCGCGCTCACGTGGACCCCTGAATATCACGTCCAACATGGTGTCGTCGACTACGTCATTGTCGACGACGACAAGCGTCCGCGTACCGCGATTGAGGTCAAGCTGGTCTGTGCCGGGCCGCCAGCCGGGGATTGGTCGAAGTCGAAAGAGCTGCGTCAGCTTCGCAGATATACCGATGACCTCGAAGTACCCGGCATGTTGATCGACGCACACCGGATCTACCTGGTCGAACACGGCGCAGAGGCTCCCTACCGAACGGTCGAGCGACGATCGGCGGACCGTAGCGACCTCCGCGCAATCCGGGAGCACATTCTCCGGTCCTGACGACCGGCCAGGGCTTGCCAAGAACGTGTGTCCAGGGGCGCGAACCAGGTCCGCTTGATCGCCGTCGCGCGTGTTGGCGCGGTCCTGGGACAGGCACCTGCATACGTCACGGCGCAGCTCAACGACGCACTGCGCCTCCACCTGCGGCTGTAGCCGCACCACCGTCCCGCAGAACGATCGGCATGCGGTGATTAGACGAGCGCTATTGGAGCGGTGGCGACATTGGTCACCCTCACGGGATGGCTGTCGTGGGCTGGGTCCCCATCGCCCACTCCTGTGGCATTTCACTCGGGGTACCGAGATTTGCGGCTGCGTGAATCGCGCTGATGACGTTGTGCAGCAGCGCGGTCTCGGCGCGGGCGGTTGTCGTGATGACGGAGAGCTGGGAGGTGGCGCGTTCGTCCTCCAGGTCGAGGTAGCACAGCCCGGGGAGCTGCAACGTGCGCATAGCCTCGGGGACGATGGCGATCCCGGTGTTGGCGGCGACCAGGCCGAGGATCGTGGGGAACTGAAGGGCCTCGTGGGCGATGGTCTGGCGGAAACCGGCGGCGGCGCACAGGGCGGAGATGTGGTCGCTCAGCAGTGGTGTCGCACCCCGCGGCGCGGCGATGAACCGTTCATCCCGGAGGTCTTGCAGTGCCACCCGCCCCCGGTTTGCCAGCGCGTGGCCGGTCGGTACGGCCGCGATGAGACGTTCCTCGACGAGGGGGGTGATCACCAGGCCAGGGCGCGGGTGGGCCTCTCGGGCGATGCCGATGTCGAGCTGTCCGGAGAGCAGCGTCGTGAGCTGTTCGCCGGTGGTGGCCTCGACGAGCTCGAGCTCGAGGCGGGGCCAGCGTTGCTGCACGGCGAGGAGGATGGTCGGGACGAGCCCGAGCGCGGCGGAGGCGACGAAGCCGATCCGCACGGTGCCGAGCTCGCCGGACACGGCGTGCTGGACCGCGGACAGTGCCCGGTCGGCGGCGGCGAGAACCTGGCGGGCCTCGACTAGCAGGACCCTGCCTGGGTCGGTGAGCTCCACGCTGCGGGTGGTGCGAAGGAACAGCTCCACGTGCAACTGCTTCTCGAGCCGTTTGATCGTCTGGCTGAGCGCGGGTTGGGCGACGAAAAGTCGTTCTGCGGCCCGGTGGAAGTGTCGCTCCTCCGCGAGAACCACGAACGCTCGGAGGCTGCGCAGGTCCACCCTCTGAGTGTGTCTGCTTATCAATGCATCGTCAATTGGTACTTCTCACCGCGTTGTGTGGTGCCTAGCCTGGGAACCCTCACGGCAGGACGCTTCTGCATCCTGCCGACCGCCGACAACGAGATGGTGCTCATGGCTTTCACCGACCTGACCCTGGAGCTTCGTCATCTGGTGGGAGGCGAGTGGCTCGACGGAAGCGGCGACGAGCGCGACAGCCGGGACCCCGCCCGCCCCGACCACGTGGTGGCCCGGTACCGGGTCGCAGGTGACGACCTGCTCAAGCGGGCCGTGGCTGCCGCGGGCGACGCGCAGCCGGCGTGGGCCGCGCTCGGTGTCATCGCTCGCGGTGTGGTGCTGCGTCGGGCCGCGGTGCTGCTCGAGGAGCGCACCGAGGAGATCGCCGTCCTCATGTGCGCAGAGGAGGGCAAGACCATCGGCGAGGCCCGCGGTGAGGTTGCGCTGAGCGCGGAAACCTTGTCCTACCACGCAGGGCAGGCCCGTTCTGCTGACGGCGTCACGTTCCCGTCCTCCCACCCCGACGAGGTCATTCGCACGGTGCGCCGCCCGGTGGGCACCGTCGCGGTCATCACCCCGTGGAACTTTCCGATGCAAACCCCGGTGTGGAAGATCGCGCCGGCGCTGCTGCACGGCAACAGCGTGGTCTGGAAGCCGGCCAGCGAGACCCCGGCAATGGCCGTTGCGCTAGCCGAGGTGCTGGTCGAGGCCGGCGTCCCGGCCGGTGTCCTCAACTTGCTGCTGGGCCCAGGAACCCTCGGTGCAACGCTCGTCGCCGACCCCGGCGTCAACGCCGTGACGTTCACCGGCTCGGTTCCGGTCGGGCGCAGCGTCGCCGCCGCGGCAATCCCCCGCGGAGCCAAAGTGCAGCTCGAGCTCGGTGGGCACAACGCTGCACTGGTCACCGACGACGTCGACCTGACCGCAGTCGCGGACGCGATCGTGGCCGGCGCAATGGGCAGCACGGGTCAGAAGTGCACGGCCACCCGCAGGGTCATCGTCCTCGACGCCGTCCACGACGAGCTGGTCGCGTTGCTGGTCGAGCGGGTCAACGCGCTGCGCGTCGGCCCGGGCGACGACCCCGCCACCACCATCGGACCGCTGGTTTCAGCCCGGGCGTGCGAGGAGGTGGCCGCCGCGGTAGCCCAGGCGTGCGACGAAGGGGCCCAGGTACTGGCCCGCGCCGAGGTGCCCTTGGGCCCCGGATGCTGGTCGCCACCCACGCTGCTCGCCGGCACCCCCGACCTGACGATCGCCACCGAGGAGGTGTTCGGGCCGGTCAGCACGGTGCTGCGGGTCACCGACCTCGACGAGGCCATCACCCTGGCCAACGCCACCGCCTTCGGGCTCACCGCCGCGGTGTTCACCACCGACGAGCGGACCGCGCGCCGGTGCGTGGCCGAGCTCGACGCCGGCCTGATCAAGGTCAACGGCCCGACCACCGGCTCCGAGCTGCACGCCCCGTTCGGGGGCCTCAAGGACTCCTCGTTCCCCGCGCCGCGGGAGCAGAACGCCGCCACCGCCGCCGAGTTCTTCACCTGGACCACCACCGCCTACCTACGCACCGCTGACCGCCGGGCCAGCCGGTGACCACCGCGAGCGTCGCACCGCAGGGGACGCGGCCCACCGAGGCGCTGCGACGGGCGCAGACCCATGCGCGTGCCGCCGACATCGCCCTGGACCCCGCCGACATGGGTGCGGCGCGGGCAACCCGGCACAGCTTCAACCGCTCCTTCTTGCGCACAGCAGCCCGGCAGCGCTGGGCGGTGGACCGCACCGACTGGCAGGTCAACGACGCGGGGTGTGGCCGGTTCGTCTACCGCGTCGCGACCCCCACCCACGTGTTTCACCTGGTCGGCTTCTCCCAGGTCCTTGACGAGGCGCAGCGCACCGACCGGGTCGTCGCCCAGGCCTGGGACGTGACCGCCGCGCTGGTCGAGGGTGAGCTTGACGACGACCTGCTCACCGTCCTGGCCCAGGAGGTTCCCCGTCAGGAGGCGGGTCGCGCACCGGTCGGGACACTGGTGTGGACCCGGGCCAACCGCAGCGCCAGATTCTTCGACGCCGTCGCCACCGCCCTGTCCGCTGGGCAGCAGCCCAGCCCCGACGCCCTCGGTGACGGCGCCTACGTGCTGCGCAGCACCGCGTTCTACGGGAACGGCAAGTTCGCCCTCACCGGTTTCGACGGCTACCCGGCCGAGCACCCACTGGGGCTGCCGTACCGGGCGCAGATGCTCACCGCGTGGCTGCTGCGGGAGTTCAGCTACGACCTGGTCGAGCACTGCGCGCGGGCCCGCAACCCCGAGGCGGTGCAGCTGACGGGGGCGTGGCGCCGCTACTTCGGCCTCGGCAACGCCACCGGGTTGGGCATGGTGCCCTACATCGTCAACCACCCCACCGTCCTGGACGCCTGGTGTGCGCTGCGGGAGCTGCCCCTGGCGCACGCCCTCGCAGGCCCGGTCACCGAGGAGAAGCTGGACCGGGTCCTTGAGCTGCTGGCCCGAGCGCAGCGGTACTTCGCCGGGCGAGCCACCTTGCCCACCGCCCCCTACCCCGCCCTGGGCACCGTCTCCGACGGGCTCGGGCGCCTGCGCGACGCGCTGGCCGAGCTGCGGGACACCGGCAGCCTTGACGGGGCCGTGCCCACCGACCCGTGGCAGGCCGCCCGAGACCGGGCCGCCGCCGAGGGCCCCGAGGTCCGCGCCGTCTTCGACACTGTCCTGGTCGAGGACACCGCCGACCTCGACGACGACGTCGAGTCGCTGCTGCACTGCCGCGAGGAGCAGAGCTGGGACCCCGCCACCACCTGCTCCCAGGCCCGGGACCAGCTGCACTGCACCTACGCGTGGACCCGCCGGTTGGACCTGAGCTCACCCGCCGCCACGGACCGCTTCTGGTTCACCTCGATCGACAACGAAGAACCCCGCCGCGGTCGCCGCGGTGTCGACGCCGGCGTCGAGGTCGAGCACCCCCTCGGCGTCGCCCTCGACATCACCGCGCTGCTCGCCGACCTGGACCGGGCCGCCGGTGACGAGCCGCTGGCCGACTTCCTGCTCACCCACCCCGCGCACCGAGGTGCCCTGGGCCGGGCCCTGTCCCTCACCGAGGTGCCCTACAGCGAGGTGCGCACCAACTTGCTCGCCGCGGATTTCCTGCCCCTGGACCTGCAGCGGTTCCAGCTCGCCGTGTACGGCATGGACAACTACAGCCCCCAGTCCACCGACTGGCTGCGCGTCACCCTCAACTCCGGCGCCCCCCGCGCCGCCGACATCCGGGCCGGCGTCGACGATGACTGGCTCTTCTCCCCCGGACCCACCACCGGCACCACCACACCCGCCACCACCACGCCCGCCGATGCGGACTCCACGAGGAGCACCCGATGACCCTTCCCGCCGACCTGCTCACCGTGGACGGGCTGCAGATCAACAACTGGGACCGCGGCGTGCTCACCGAGCTGCGTGCCGGCGGCGTCCACGCCGTCAACGCCACCTGCGCGGTGTGGGAGGGCCCCGCCCAGACGCTCGCGGCCATCGGCGACTGGCTGGTGCTGGCCCGAGAGAACCCCGACCTGGTCACCCTGGCCAGCACCACCGACGACATCCGCTCCGCCCACTCCGCCCACCGCACCGCAGTGCTGCTCGGCTTCCAGAACACATCCCCCTTCGCCGACGACTACCGCCTGGTCGAGGTGTTCCACCGGCTCGGGGTGCGCATCGCCCAGCTCACCTACAACATCCAGAACCTCGTCGGCGGCTCCTGCTACGAGCCCGAGGACTCCGGGCTCACCCGGTTCGGGGCCACCGTGGTGACCGAGATGAACCGGGTCGGGATGCTGGTCGACCTATCCCATGTCGGTGAGCGCACCAGCCGTGACGCCGTCGAGGCCTCCGCGCAACCAGTGGCCATCACCCACGCCAACCCCCTGTGGTTCCACGACACCCCCCGCAACAAGTCCGACCACCTCATCGAGGCGGTCACCAAGCGCGGCGGGATCATCGGGTGCTGCCTCTACCCCAACACCCTCGCCGGCGGGGCGGCCGCCAGCCTGACCGAGTTCTGCCAGATGATCCACCGCCTCGCCGACCTCGTCGGTCCCGAGCACGTCGCGATCGGCAGCGACTGCACCCGCAACTGGGGTCCCGACTTCATCGGCTACCTGCGCAACGGGCGTTGGCAGCCCGCCAGTGGCCAGGACCGGGCCCCCCGCGCGCCCGACTGGCCCGACTGGTTCACCGGACCCGCCCACTTCCCCGTCCTGGTCGACGGCCTCGCCGCCGCCGGGCTCGACGAGGCCACCATCGGTGGGGTGCTCGGCGGGAACTGGCTGCGCCTGTTCGACGAGGTCTTCCCCGGGGTGGAGACCGCATGACCACCACGACCACCACGACCACGGCGCGGAGCGATCCCGCACCCCCCGCCCGCAGCGCCACCGTTCGCGTCGCCCCCCGGGAGATCCACGATGTGGCGTTCCGCGCGATGCGCGTCGCGGGTGCCTCCGGTGGGGAGGCCTCCCTGGTCGCCCGGGCTGTGGTGGCCGCCCAGCTGCACCCGAGCTCACCCGATGGGCTCGCCGCCCTGCTCGACGAGCTGACCAGGGTCCGGCCGGCGCAGATCGGGGCCCGGTTCGCCCCCGGCCCCGTCCCCGTGCTGCAGGACCCGGCCCGACGGGGACTGTTCTTCGCCGTGCCCGCGGGGGTCGAACACCTCCTCGCCCACCCCGACGTCACCGCAGTGCTGCTCCCCACCTTGCGCCTGCGCCCCGCGGCCCGGGCCCTGGCCGCGGTCACCGCCGGACCCCGCGCCAGCGAGCTCGAGCTCCTCCACCCACCCGGCTGCCCCCCTGCCGGCATCCTGGTCCGTCGAACACCGCCCGGCCTCCGACTGCGTGCGCAGGAGCCCCCGACACTGGACCACGCCGAGACCACCGGTGTGCTGCTCGACGCCGGACAGTGGGCCGCTGCGCACGCCGCCGCACGCGCCTACCTGGTACCCGACTCGTGACCACCGTCGAACGCCTCGAGCACCCCGACGGAGTGGCACGCTCCTACCCCGCCGCCACCGTCCACAACGGGGTCGTCTACCCCTGCGGACAGGTACCGGTCGACGCCGGCGGCGCCACCCCACCAGGGCTGGCCGACCAGGTGCGGCTCGTGCTGTCCAACCTGGACGCCACGTTGCGCCGCGCCGGAGCTGACCTGTCCTCGATCCTGCAGATCACCGTCTACCTCGACGACCCCGACGGCTTCGCCGAGTACGACGCCGCCTACCGCGCAACATTCCGGGCCGCTCCGCTGCCACCCCGGACCACGCTGTTCGTCGCCGGCTTCCGCGGTACGAAACACATCGAGCTCACCGCTGTCGCAGCAGTCACCACCATGGGCGTGGCCGGGTCAGCACTAACACCCCATTGATAGACACCAGGCATTAGTCGACGTTTAACTGATATTTCTCACCGGTCGGTGTCCGGCCTACTTTCAGCGTCACCACTCACCAACCCGTGAGCCCGGTCACCATCCCGCCAGGAGAACCTATGACTCTCACCAGCGCATCGGGGACGACGACGACGTCGTCGCTGGACGACGCGCCGCTCAACGCGTTCCACCGCAGGCTGACGCT
>JAYTHS010000050.1:0-1881 GCA_043732345.1 Frankiales bacterium
CGCCCGGGGGAACTGGTGCCTGTCGTGGATTCGCCGTACGCCGTCCTGTGGCGTGCGGATCTCCGACGGAGTCCTTTCAGAACGGCGTCCTAGCGGACAGCCACCTCACGAGTCCCAGATTTACACAAAGTCTGGACCACCTCCTCTCATGTGTCTGGACACGGTACGACGACTTGGCGCACCTGTCACCGCGGTATCTGCGACAGGCTGCTCGGCAGCGGCGCGGCCAGCAGGCAGGCCGTCAGCAGCAGGCCCCCCGAGCCGGCGGCAAGCAGCGACCCGACCACCCGGTGGCCGGCCGCCGAGGCGAGCCAGCCCCAGCCGCCGAGCAGCAGCACCCCGAGGCACACCAGGACCGGTGAGGGGCCGGTGTGCACGGAGATGTGACCGAGCCAGATGTTCATCGCGCCGGTGTGCGGCATGCGCATGAAGCGGAACATCAGGTCCGGGACCATCGAGGCGAGCTGGCCCAGCAGGGCCAGGGCGACCGGCCAGCGCGGAGCGACCACGGCAGCGACCGCGAGCCCGACCCCCCACCCAACAGGGATGTGCAGCAGCCAGTGCCACCACGTCCCCCGGACCAGGTAGGTGCGGGCCGTCAGGGCCTCCAGAGCGACGAGCCCCACCCACGCAGCCGCGACCATCGCCCGCCTCATCGCAGCGACTCCAGCAGGACGCGCTGCTCGTCGGCGTGGCTGCCCAACCCGGGGTCGTAGCTGCGGTAGCGGACGAAGCCGGCTCCGTCGACCAGGGCGTAGCCCGGCAGGCAGCGGTCCAGGGAACGCCCGAGCGCGAGGGCCCGAACGACGGCGGGGTCGCGCACGACGCCGATCCGGAACGCGCGGGGCAGGCCGGCCGGGGTGCCGTAGCGCAGCAGCAGCAGCCGGCCCTGTCGGGGACAGGTTGAGGGGGCCAGCAGCAGGGTCGGCCGACCGTCGACCTCGTCGGCACCCGTGACCCGCTCGTGCAGCGTGAGGGCGTCGACCTGCCGCAGCCCGCCGTCGGGCGCGTCCGAGTGGCCCGTGATGAACCATCCACCGACCAGCACGAGGACCACCGCCTGGCTACCCAGGACGAGGGCGCCTCGGCGTGGCAAGGCCATGCGGGTGAGCGTACGGGCCACGAGCCGTCACCCTGGTGGCCGTCCAGCGGGCAGCGGCCCGGGGTCGATGCAGGGTCCGTGCCGACCCGCCTGCCCGAAGGAACTGCTGTGACCCCCATGGCTCTGCTCGAGAGCGGCATCCCGCTCTCGCTGCTGCTCGACCTGCTCTGCGGACCGCAGAGCGCGGACCTCTTGCGCCAGGAGAAGGAGGCTTAGAGGCCGGCTTCGAACGCTGCCCGCAGGCGGGCCGTGATGGGCCCGGTGCCGAGCTCTCGCCCGTCCAGCCGGACGACCGGAGCCACCCCGCGGATGCTGGACAGCAGCGCCACCTCGTCGGCCCCGGCCAGCTCGGCGGCCGACACCGGCCGCACCTCGGCGGGGACAAGCCTGAGGCCCAGCACGGCCTCCACCGTCGTACCCGGCAGGATGCCGACCTCGGGCGGCGGGGTCGCGAGCACCCCGTCGCAGACCACGACGACCGTGGCGGTCGGCGCCTCGAGCACCTGCCCGTCGCTGCTGAGCCAGATCGCTTCGTCCGCGCCCTCGTCGTGGGCCTGCCGCAGGGTGGCCATGTTGACGGCGTACGACGTCGCCTTGACCCCGCCGAGCAGCCACGGTGAGCGGGCTCGTTCGGCAGCCGACACGCCGAGGGTGAGCGTCACGACCGAAACCCCGTGCTCGCGAGCCCGCACCGTCTCCTCCGGCACCTCAGTGACCAGTGCGAAGCAGGTGCCGCCCTTGGTCAGCACGAGCCGCAGGACCCCGTCGGGCTGCGTCCA
>JAYTHS010000051.1:0-1867 GCA_043732345.1 Frankiales bacterium
ACGCTGGCTGGCCGTGACGTACTCGGGCGGGGGCGCACGGGAAGCGGCAAGACGCTTGCGTTCAGCCTGCCCCTGGTGGCTCGGCTCGTGGCCGGCACACGTGCGCCGAAGAAGCCCCGTGCTCTCGTCCTCGTGCCGACGCGCGAGTTGGCAAACCAAGTGCTCGCCGTGGTGGCGCCGCTGGCCAAGGTGGCCGGGCTCACGTCCACCGTGGTGTTCGGCGGGGTAGGCCAGAACCCTCAGGTGAAGGCGCTCGCGCCGGGTGTGGATGTGCTCATCGCCTGTCCGGGGCGGCTCGAAGACCTCATCGGGCAGGGCTTCTGCGACCTGTCGGCCGTCGAGATCACGGTCCTCGACGAGGCCGACCACATGGCCGACCTCGGCTTCCTGCCAGCGGTCAAGCGGCTCCTGGACCGCACCCCCGGGGTCGGACAGCGGATGCTGTTCAGCGCCACCCTGGACAACGGTGTCGACGTCATCGTCAAGCGCTACCTCACGCACCCCACGACCCACTCCGTCGACCCGGCCATCGCACCGGTCTCCACGATGACGCACCACGTGTTCTCCGTCAGCGCCGCCGACAAGGCTGCCGTCGTCATGCAGCTGGCCAGCGGCCAGGAGCGCAGCGTGCTGTTCATGCGCACCAAGCACACGGCCAAGAAGCTCGCCAAGCAGCTCACCGCTGCGGGGGTCCCCGCCGTCGAGCTGCACGGCAACCTCGGACAGGGGGCCCGCGAGCGCAACCTCGCCGCCTTCACCGACGGCAGCACCCGCGTCCTTGTCGCCACCGACATCGCGGCCCGCGGGATCCACGTCGATGACATCGCGCTGGTGGTCCACGTCGACCCGCCGACCGAGCACAAGGCCTATCTGCACCGCTCCGGGCGGACCGCCAGGGCCGGCGCCGGCGGGATTGTGGTCACCATCGCGACGCCCGACCAGTCCGGCGAGGTCCGCAGCCTCACCAAGCAGGCCGGGATCCGGCCCACCACCAGCAACATCCGTCCGGGCGACCCCGCGATCGTCGCCCTGACCGGCCCCCCTGCGGCCCACGTCGAACCCGCACCCGTCGTGGAGCAGCAGCGGCCGGCCGGGAGCGCCGGTGGCGGCCGCGGCCGTCGCGGTGCCGCCAGCGGCCCCGGCACCCGTACGTCGGGCCCCCGTACGTCAGGCCCCCACACGTCGAGCCCCCGCACGTCGAGCGGCACCGGGGCGTCCAGTGCCCCGCGAAGCAGTGGACCCGTCGACGGCGCTCCGGGCAGCGACAGCCAGCGGGCTGCGACCCGGGCAGCCGCCGGGACTGCGGGAGCCCCCGCCGTCCGGGCAGCCAAAAGTCCCCGACGGGCCGGCGCGCCGCAGGGCCCGGCCCGGACCCGGGCCGAGCTGGCGGCCCGCGCCGGAAGCCAGCCGGCCAGCCGTCCCCGCGCCCGCTAGGTGACCGGGACCCTGTCCGACCTGCTGCCTCCCGGCAGCGGGCCCGACGCGGTCCTGGACGCCTTCACCGACTGGTCAGCCTCGCGCGGCACCGTGCTGTACCCGGCGCAGGAGGAGGCCCTGCTCGAGCTCGCCTCCGGCAACCACGTCGTGCTCGCGACCCCGACCGGCAGCGGCAAGAGCCTGGTGGCGACCGGTGCTCACCTGCTCGCCCTCGACGACGGCCGGCGGTCGGTCTACACCGCTCCGCTCAAGGCCCTGGTCAGCGAGAAGTTCTTCGCGCTCTGCGAGGTCTTCGGGGCCGACAACGTGGGGATGGCCACCGGTGACGCGAGCGTCAACGCCGGCGCCCCGATCATCTGCTGCACTGCAGAAGTGCTGGCCAACAGAGCCTTGCGCGGTGGCGACGCGACCGGCGTCGGGCTCGTCGTCA
>JAYTHS010000052.1:0-1864 GCA_043732345.1 Frankiales bacterium
GGCGTAAGCGTCCCGCGATCCCCTGCGGTGACCACAACTGCCTCAGCTGCGCACTGACCTCGACCAGCAACGGCCCGTCGGTGAGCTTGAACTGCCTAGGAGCGTGGGTCCGAAATCGGATTGGAGGTGACTGGACCACTGTGACTGGACCACAACATCGTGAGGTCAACGTGCCCTGAGCACACCACATCTGCCCTCGAAATTCGGAGTTTTGGAATACGGACCCACGCTCCTAGGTCCCGCCCCGTGCGTCGTACGACGGCCCGGTCGCCCCTTGCGGGAGGCCGGGCCGTCTGCTGTCCTGGACGGGCCGGCCCCTGCCTCCCCTGCATCAGGCAGCGGACGCACCGGCGGGTCGTCTGCTGGACGTACCCGAGAACCGGGGCGAAGCCGGGAGGCCCGGCCGTGGCGGGGCACCTAGGGTGGTCCACGTGTCAGCGGGTACTCCGGTCCAGGTGACTGCTGCCCCCCGGGACTTTCCCCGTCGGCGGCCGGGGGAGCACGCCCGCATGCTGCTGCGGGAGCCCGACCTGCGGCGGCTGCTGTGGATCCGCCTCGCTGGGCAGTGCGGCGACGGGGTGTTCCAGGCGGCGCTGTTCAGCGCGGTCTTCTTCGACCCCAGCCGGGCGACCAGCGCCCATGAGGCCGCCGTCGGCTTCGCCACGCTGCTGCTGCCGTTCAGCATCATCGGGCCGTTCGCCGGGGTGTTCCTGGACCGGTGGCGGCGGCGGCAGGTGCTGCTGAACGGCAACCTCGTGCGTGCCGTCCTGCTGCTGGGCTTCGTCGTGCTGCTGGCCGCGCTCGGGCCGACGAGCCCGCCCGTCCTGGGCATGGCCCTGGTCCTTGTCGGCATCAACCGCTTCGTGCTGTCTGGCCTGTCGGCGAGCCTGCCGACGGTTGTAGACGCCCGCGAGCTCGTCACGGCAAACTCGCTCACCACCACGCTTGGCGGGGGCGCGTTCAGCCTCGGCGGCGGAGTGGCCCTGGGGCTGCGGTCGCTGGTCGGCAAGGACGCGACCGGCGCCGCCCAGGTCTGCCTGATCGCCGTCGGACTGTACGTCTCCGCCGCCCTGGTCGCCCGCACGGTCGCCCCCGGCCGGTTCGGACCCAGTGGCGAGCCCGAGCACCACGACCTGCGGGCCGCCCTGGGTGCGGTGGTCGGGGGCCTGCGCGACGGCGCCCGGCACGTCCGCGGCCATGGCCCCGCCGCCAGGGCGCTGGCCGCGATCAGCGCCCACCGGCTGTTCTACGGGCTCTCGTTCATCGCGACGATCCTGCTCTACACCCCCCGCGGCGCCCTGCACGGCGGTGGCTTCCTCGGGCTGGGGGCGGTCGTCGCCGCCTCCGTCGTCGGGGGGCTCACTGCCGCGCTGGTCACGCCCGGGGTCACCCGCCGGTTCGGTACGCAGGCCTGGGTGTCGACGCTGTTCGCCGGGGCGGCGGTCGTCGAGGTGGTCTTCGGCGTGCCCTACACGCAGGCGTCGTTCGTGGTGGCCGCGCTCGGCCTGGGCTTCGTCGCCCAGGGGGCCAAGATCTGCGTCGACACGCTGCTGCAGGAGTCGGTCGACGACGCCTTCCGGGGCCGGGTCTTCAGCCTGTACGACACGCTGTTCAACGTCAGCTTCGTCGCCGCGGCCGCCGTCGCGGCGTTCCTCGTGCCCGCGAACGGCAAGAGCTACCTCGTGCTCGGCGTCATCGCCATCGGCTACGCCCTGACCGCCGTGGTGTACGGCGGCTTCTCGCGGGCTCGATCCGCACAAGAGGGCCCCGAGCCGGTGGTCACCCGCTCGCCCGTCGGCTGAGACCGTGGACCCGGCCGACTTCTACACGGGCATCGTTGTCGACGCCTACGCCCGGCTGCGGT
>JAYTHS010000053.1:0-6481 GCA_043732345.1 Frankiales bacterium
CGGTTGGACGGGGTTTCGGCCGGCACGACCAGCAGGATGGTCTCGACGACACGGGGAGGGTGGCCATGCTGCGACTGGGGCTCATCGGTGGCATGTCGTGGGAGAGCAGCGCGCTCTACTACCGGCTCGTCAACGAGGGGGTCCGGGACGCGTTGGGTGGTCTGCACTCGGCCGACTGCCTGCTGCTGTCGGTGGACTTCGCCGAGGTCGAGGCCCTGCAGTCTGAAGGCCGGTGGGACGACGCCGCCACCCTGCTCGCCAGAGCGGCCCTCGACCTCCAGACCGGCGGCGCCGATCTCCTCGTCCTGTGCACCAACACCATGCACAAGGTCGCCGACCAGATCCAGGACGCCGTTGACATCCCGCTGCTGCACCTGGCCGACGTGACCGCGCAGGCAGCGCTCACGACTGCGCTGACGCGGGTCGGCCTGCTGGGCACCGCCTTCACCATGGAGCAGGACTTTTACACGGGGCGGCTGCACGGCCACGGGCTGGACGTCATCGTGCCGCCTGCGGACGACCGAGCGCTGGTGCACCGGGTCATCTTCGACGAGCTCTGCCGGGGTGTGGTCCGGGACTCCTCCCGTGACCAGTACCGCCGGATCATCGCCGACCTCGCTGCGGCGGGAGCGCAGGGCGTCGTCCTGGGCTGCACCGAGATCGAGCTGCTCGTCACCCAGCACGACAGCCCGGTGCCGGTGCTGGCCACGACGCGCCTGCACGCCGAGGCGGCCGTCCGACTGATGCTCGCCCCCCGCTCGCCGTGAGGCCCCTGCAGGCCCCGTGAGGTCAGCTCGGCATCGGGGGCAGCTCGGGCCGCCAGCGCCGCCGTACCGTGACTTCGCGCGAGCCGTCAGGCCACACCCGGTGCTGCGACAACTCCCAGTCGCCGTACTCCGCGTGGATCCCCAGCAGTTCGCGGGTCTGCTCGCGCCCGGCGCCAGCGGGCAGCTGCAGCGCCCGGTACTCGTAGTCGACCACGGTGACAGGCTAGGACTCGAGGTCCGTCGAGGACCAGCGCGGCATGTCCTCGGGGTAACCGACGGTAGGCGCGGACACGTCGTCCAGGGCGGTGAGGATCTCCGCCGGCAGGACGACGTCCTCTGCCGCGAGAGAGCCCTGCAGCTGGGCCGCGGTCCGGGCGCCGACGATCGGGGCGACGACACCCGGCCGGTCGCGGACCCACGCCAGGGCGACGGCGACAGGGGAGACCCCGAGACCGTCGGCCGCGGTCAGCACGGCGTCGACGACCGAACGGGCGGCGTCGGCCAGGTAGGGCTCGACGAAGCCCTTGAAGCGCTCCGACCCGCCGCGACTGTCGCCCGGCACGCCACTGCGGTACTTCCCGGTCAGCACGCCCCGGCCCAGCGGCGACCAGGGCAGCAGACCGATCCCGAGGGCCTGCGCTGCCGGGACGACCTCGCGCTCGACCCCTCGTTGCAGCAGGCTGTACTCCACCTGGTCGCTGATCAGCGGCGCGCGCCCGGGGACCGCCCGCTGCCACGCGGCCGTCGCCCCGAGCTGCCAGCCGCTGTAGTTCGACACCCCGGCGTAACGGACCTTCCCGCTCGCGACCGCGGTGTCCATCGCCGCGAGGGCCTCCTCCCACGGCGTGACCGGGTCCCACGCGTGCAGCTGCCACACGTCGATCCAGTCGGTCTGCAGCCGTCGTAGGGACTGCTCGAGCGCGGTCAGCAGGTGTCCCCGGCTGGTCCCTCGGCCCATCGGTCCGCTCCCGACCACGCCGTACGCCTTGGTGGCGACGACGACCTCCTCGCGCGGCACGACGTCGGCCAGCAGCCGCCCCAGCACCCGCTCGGACTCGCCGGAGACGTAGGTGTTCGCGGTGTCGACCAGCGTGCCGCCCGCCTCGCGGAAGGCGATGAGCTGCGCGGCGGCGTCGTCCTCGTCGGTGTCGCCGCCCCAGGTCATGGTGCCTAGGGCGAGCCTGGAGACGATCAGGCCGCTGCGGCCCAGGTGGCGCTGCTTCATGCCCCGGGACGCTAGCGTCCGCCCATGAGACTCGGACTGAACATGGGCTACTGGGGGATGGGCAACGACGTCGAGAACCTCGCGCTCGCCAAGGAGGCCGACGCACTGGGCTACTCCGTCGCGTGGGTCGCGGAGGCGTACGGCTCCGATGCCCCCACGATCTTGTCCTTCGTGGCCGCCCAGACCACGCAGATCGACATCGGCTCGGCGATCTTCCAGATCCCCGGCCGGACTCCCGCCAACTGCGCCATGACCGCCGCGACGCTGGACAGCCTGTCCGGGGGCCGCTTCCGCCTGGGCATCGGCGTCTCCGGCCCCCAGGTCTCCGAGGGCTGGCACGGCGTCCGCTTCGACAAGCCGCTGGCCCGCACCCGGGAGTACATCGACATCGTCAACCTCGCGCTGTCCCGTCAGAAGGTGCGGTACGACGGGCAGCACTACGTCCTGCCCCTGCCCGACGGGCCCGGCAAGGCCCTGCAGCTGACCGTCCACCCGGTCCGCGAGCACATCCCGACCTACCTCGCAGCCGTCGGCCCCAAGAACCTCGAGCTCGCCGGGGAGCTCTTCGACGGGTGGCTAGCGATCTTCTACAGCCCCGACTACGCGAAGGAGTCCCTTGGGCACATCGCGGCCGGCCGGGCGAAGGTCGGCAAGACCATGGACGGCTTCGACGTCGTCCCGTCGATGCCGATCGTCGTCGGTGACGATCCGCGGGCCTGCGCCGACCCGATCCGCTGGTACGCCGCGCTGTACGTCGGGGGCATGGGCAGTCGGGAGAAGAACTTCTACAACCAGCTCGCCGTCCGGATGGGCTACGAGGAGGCGGCCAAGGAGATCCAGGACCGCTACCTCGCGCGCGACTACGACGGCGCCGGGGCCGCTGTGCCGTTCGACTTCCTCGACGCCACAGCCCTTCTGGGGTCCAAGGAGCGGATCGCCGACAAGATGCAGGTGCTTGCGGCCAGTGGGGTCACCACACTCACCGTCACGCCCTCGAACGGCGGCATGGAGGAGAAGAAGGCTGCCCTCAAGACGGCCGTCGAGGCCCTTGAGCTGTCTGGCGTCGGCACCTGAACCTCTGGCAGGCAGGGGCTCTTGGCGTCCTGCAAGGGGCGGCCGAGGTGGTCCCGGTGTCATCGAGCGCCCAGCTGTCCCTGGTGCCCCTGCTGCTGGGGTGGCCGCCCGCCGATGACCGCAACGGGTTCGCGGCTGGACTGCACGCCGGCTCCTGCCTCGGGGTCGCCTGGTCGCTGCGCTCCGAGTTGCGCGCGCTCGACCGCCGTACGGCGGGGCAGCTCGCGCTGGCGACCGTCCCCGCCGCGGCGGCCGGATGGCTGATGCGGGACGGCGTGGAGCCGGGTCCGCGGGGGACCGCCCTGCTCCTCGGTGGTGCCGGTCTGCTCATGTGGGCGGCCGACCGTCGGCCGCAGGACCGGCCGGCCGGCGGGCGCGAGGTGGCCTGGGCGGGCGCGGCACAGGTCGCTGCGCTCGCCCCCGGTGTCTCCCGCGCCGGCGCGACCCTGACGGCGCTCCGGCTGTGCCGGGTCCCCCGGGCACAGGCTGTCCGGACCTCCATGCTGCTGTCGCTGCCCGTGACCGCCGGTGCCGCCATCCTGTCCTGCCTGCGGGTGCGGCCGGCGACGGAGGTCCTCGTCGGTGCTCCCGTGGCCGCCCTGACGGCGGCAGCGCTGGGGGCCCGCGCCCGCGCGTCGCGCAGCCTGCTGTCAGGTTCGGCCCTCTACCGTCTGGCCCTGGCGGGTGTGGTCCTGCATCGTCTGCGCAGGAGGGTCACCACGTGAACGTCGTCCAGGCCGTCGTGCTCGGGGTCGTCGAGGGGCTGACCGAGTTCCTCCCGGTCTCGAGCACGGGCCACCTGCTGATCGCCGAGCACCTGCTGGGCCTGCCGATGGGGACGCCGGAGGAGAAGGACTCGCTCATCGGCTTCACCGTCGTCATCCAGACCGGCGCGATCCTGGCCGCGGTCCTGTTCTTTCTCAAGGACATCCTGGGGCTCGCCGGCTCTTTCCTCGCAGGCCTCACCTCCGCCGACCGGCGCCGCGGTCCGGACTTCCGCTTCGCCGTGGCTGTCCTTGCCGGATCCGTGCCGATCGGCGTCGTGGGCCTGGCCCTCAAGGACCTCATCAAGGGCATCGACGAGCAGCTAATCAGCGTCGCGATCGGGCTCGTGCTGTTCTCGCTGGTGCTGTTGTACGCCGAGCGGCACGCCCGGCAGGACCGCCCCGAGATGGACCTCACCGTCAAGGACGGCCTGCTCATCGGCCTGGCCCAGTGCATCGCGCTGGTGCCCGGGGTGTCCCGCTCCGGAGCCACGATCTCGGCGGGCCTGCTGCGCGGCCTGGACCGCGTGTCGGCGACCCGGCTGTCGTTCCTGCTCGGCATACCCGCCCTGCTGGGCGCTGGGCTGCTCAGTCTCAAGGACGCCACGTCCAACGCCACGGGAGCGGCAGCCACAGCCGTCGCGACCGTCGTGTCGTTCGTCGTCGGCATGGCCACGATCGCGTTCCTGCTGCGCTTCGTGACCACGCACCGCATCTCGGCGTTCGTCCCCTACCGGCTGCTCGTCGGGGTTGCGGTCGGCGTTGGCGTCCTGGTCGACTGACCATGACAGCCCTGGTATCCGAGGCCTCCGCGGGGACGACCTGCAAAGCGCACACCCGCGCCTACCGGGACGGCCGGCTCGTCGAGGAGGGCTTCGACGTCGCGCTCGTCAGCGACCACCTCGAGGTCGCCGGGACCAGCGTGTGGGTAGACCTCCTGCAGCCCGGACCGGAAGACCTCGCCGTGCTCGTCGAGGAGCTCGGCCTGCACCCCCTCGCCGTCGAGGACGCCGTCAACGAGCACCAGCGACCCAAGCTCGACCGATATGACGACCACCTGTTCCTGTCGTCGTACGTCGCCCGCATCGACCCGCAGACAGCCGAGCTGACCATCAGCGAGCTGGGCGCGTTCGTCACCGAGCAGGCCCTGGTCACCGTCCGCAAGAGCGACGACCTGGACCTGGCGCCGCTGGTCGCCCGTTGGGACGGCAGCAAGAACCTCGCGGGCAACGGCGTCGGCTTCCTGCTGCACGGCCTGCTCGACCTGCTCGTCGACGGCCACTTCGAGGCCGTGCAGGTGCTGGACGAGCAGATCGACGCGCTCGAGGAGGTGCTGTTCGACCCGCTGCCGCGCTCGGTCGAGCTGCAACGCCGCAGCTTCGAGATGCGCAAGTCGTTGGTCCTGCTGCGCCGCGTGGTCCTGCCCATGCGAGAGGTCGTCAACACGCTGCTGCGTCGGGACGTCGGGATCGTCCACGACGCGATGCAGCCCTATTACCAGGACGTCTACGACCACGTCCTGCGGGCCAGCGAGTGGACGGAGAGCCTGCGTGACCTGGTCTCGACCATCGTCGAGACCAACCTGACGCTGCAGGGCAACCGCCTCAACGAGGTCATGCGCAAGCTCACCAGCTGGGCCGCGATCCTGGCCGTCACCACGTCGGTCACCGGCTTCTACGGACAGAACGTCCCTTACCCCGGCTTCGGCAAGACGTGGGGCTTCGTCAGCTCCCTGGTTCTGCTGTTCGGGATCGGCGGTGGCCTGTTCGTGCTGCTGAAGCGGCGCGGTTGGCTGTGAGCACCCGGCCGGAGACCCGATGGCCGGCCGGCGCCGCCGTCGTCGTCGTCCTGCTCCTGCAGGCCACCCTGACCGCACACCTCGTCCCGGGACCGACCCTGCTGATGCCCGGGCTCGAGGCCCTGCTCCTGGTGGGTCTGCTCATCGCCGACCCCAACCGGCTGACAGTGGAGTCCCGCGACCTGCGGCTGCCCTCCCTGGCCCTGACCGGGCTGGTCGTCGCGGTCAACGCGGTTGCGCTCGGCGTGCTGATCGACCGCCTCGTCGTCGGGTCCGGGGGCAGCGGACGGCAGCTGCTCACCTCGGCTGCCGGCGTCTGGCTGACCAACGTCGTGGTGTTCGCGCTCGTCTGGTGGGAGGTCGACCGCGGGGGGCCTTTGGGGCGCTCGGGGCGCTCGACGCGGCGGCGGCTCCGCGGCAACACCACCCGTCCTACCCGGACCTGCTTTTCCCCCAGGACACCGGGGTCGGGGCCGTCGCGGCACTGGAATGGCGGCCGGGGCTCGTCGACTACCTGTTCGTGTCTCAGATGACCTCCACGGCCTTCAGCCCGACCGACACGATGCCCCTGACGCCGCGCGGGAAGCTGCTTATGGGGCTCCAGTCGCTCGTCTCGCTGCTCACCGTCGGGCTCGTCGCCGCCCGGGCCGTGAGCATCCAGCGCTGACGCCCCCTGCGCCGGATGTCACCGGCCGATAGGTTGCCGTCATGACCACCGTGGTGCTGATCCGGCACGGCCTGACGCACATGACCGGACCGGTCCTGGCCGGCTGGACCCCCGGCCTGCACCTGGACGAGCGCGGCCAGAAGCAGGCTGCCGCGCTGGCGGAGCGGATGCGGCCCGTCCCGTTCG
>JAYTHS010000054.1:0-1858 GCA_043732345.1 Frankiales bacterium
GCCACCGGACCTACCAGCAGGCCGTCCGGGCGCGGGCGGGTCAGTCCTCCCCGAGGTAGGCCTTGCGGACGTTGTCGTCCTGCAGCAGGTCCCGGCCCGGTCCGGACAGCACCACCCGACCGGTCTCAAGGACGTAGCCGACGTCGGCCAGTCCCAGGGCCGCGGAGGCGTTCTGCTCGACCAACAGGATCGTGGTCCCGGCGGCCTTGAGCTCCGCGATCGTCTCGAAGATGAGCTGGATCATGATCGGAGCGAGCCCCATGGACGGCTCGTCGAGCATGAGCAGGCGGGGCCGGCTCATCAGCGCTCGGCCGATCGCGAGCATCTGCTGCTCCCCACCGGATAGCGTGCCGGCTTTTTGGGCCCGGCGCTCGAGCAGCCGGGGGAACCGCTCGAAGACGGCGTCGATGTCCGGGGCGATCGCCTCACCTTTGCGGCTGTAGGCCCCCAGTTCAAGGTTCTCCTCGACCGACATGAGCGGGAAGATCCGCCGACCTTCTGGCGAGTGGGCGACGCCCCGCTTGACGACCTCGTGCGCCGGCACACCGTCCAGACGGGTGCCGTCGAACACGACGCTGCCCGCCACCGGCCGCAGCAGGCCGGACAGGGTCCGCAGGGTGGTCGTCTTGCCCGCCCCGTTGGTCCCGATGAGCGTGACGACCTGGCCCTCCTCGACGTCGAGGCTGATCCCCTTGATCGCCTCGATCGCGCCGTACGCGACCCGCAGGTCACGCACCTCCAGCAGGCTCATGCCTCCGCCCCACCGTCGTCATCCGCAGGCTTGCCGAGGTAGGCCGCGATGACCCGCTCGTCGGACTGCACTTCGGCCGGGGTTCCCTCCACCAGCTTCTGCCCCTGCACGAGGACCGCGACCCGGTCGCACAGTCCGAACACGAAGCGCATGTCGTGCTCGATGAGCACCACCGCGATCCCGCGGTCCTGCACTGCGTGGACCAGGTCACGGGCTGCGGCCGTCTCGTTGGGGTTCATGCCGGCGGTGGGCTCGTCCAGCAGCAGCAGACCCGGGTCGGTCGCGAGGGCCCGGGCGATCTCGAGCCGCCGCTGGTCGCCGTACGGCAGGGACTTCGCCAGCTCGTCACCGACCTTGCTGAGCCCGACGAAGGTGAGCAGGTCGCGCGCCACGGCCTCGGACTCACGCTCTTCCCGGTGGTAGCGCGGCCCCCGGCCGATGGCGGCGAAGACGCCGGCGCGGGTGCGGGTGTGCCGACCCACCAGGACGTTCTCGGTCGCGGTCATGTTCGAGAACAGCCGAATGTTCTGGAAGGTCCGGGCGACCCCGGCCTTGGTGATCAGGTCGGGCCGGCCCGGGAGCTTCTTGCCCTGGTAGGTGACGCTGCCCGAGGTCGGGGTCTCCATGCCCGTGAGGCAGTTGAAGAAGGTGGTCTTGCCCGCTCCGTTGGGGCCGATCAGGCCCACGACCTCGCCGGCCTGGACCTCCAGGTCGACGGCGGAGACGGCGAGCAGGCCACCGAAGCGCTTGGTGATGGCGGACGCCGACAGCACGCTCATGCGCCGGCCCCCATCGGGGAGCCGGGTGGCGCCGACAGGGAGTCAGACCCCCCGGCCTCGTGGAGCTCCCGCTGGCGTCGCTTGCTGGGCACCAGGCCCTCGGGCCGAAAGCGCATCAGCAGCACCAGCACGATCCCGAAGACGAGCAGCCGCTGGTCTTTCAGGAAGCGCAGCTGCTCCGGCAGCAGGTACAGCACGGTGGCACCGAGCAGGGCGCCGGGCACCGTGCCCATGCCACCGAGGATGACCGCGGCCAGCAGCAGCGCCGACTCCACGAAGGTGAACGAGTCGGGCGAGGCCACCTTGACGACGTGGGCATCGACGGTGC
>JAYTHS010000055.1:0-1852 GCA_043732345.1 Frankiales bacterium
GGGGCCCTGGTCGGGGCCCTGTGCGCCTTCACCCCGGACAGCCGGACGTGGACCCCCGAGGACGTTGCCGTCCTGGAGGAGCTGGCCGCGGCCGTGATGGCCCAGCTCGAGCTCGAGGCACTCACCGCCGACTACGCCGCCAGCCGCCTGCGCTGGGAGCTGGCCACCGAGGCGGCCGCCATCGGGACCTTCGAGTGGGACGTCCCGGTGGGCCGGCTGGTCTGGGACGCCCGGGCCCAGACCACGTTCGGCTACGGCGACGGCGAGCTCGGCTCGACCATCGACGAGGGGTTCGAACGGGTCCATTGCGATGACCGCCCCGCGCTGGACGTTGCTGTGGCTGCCACCCTCGCCGGGGGCCCGGACCTGCGAGCGGACTACCGCGTCGTGTGGCCCGACGGACAGGTCCGCTGGGTCTCGGCGCGGGGCCGGCTCGTCGCGGACGGTGCCCTGTTCCTCGGCACGGTCCAGGACGTCACGGAGGTCCGTACGGCGCGCGACGAGGCCGCCCGGCTGCTCGCCAGCATGGCCACCGGCTTCGTCGCGATCGACCGGGACTGGAGGGTGACCTACCTCAACCAGGCCGGCGCCCGGGTCGTCGGCTCGACGGCCGAGGAGCTGGTCGGCAGCAACCTCTGGGACGCCTTCCCGGGGCTCGAGACCTCGGAGTTCGGTGAGCGTTACCACGCGGTCGTCGAGACCGGCCGGCCGGACCAGTTCGAGGCCTGGTTCGAGCACCTCGCCGCGTGGTTCGAGGTGCGGGCCGAGGTCGACGTGCACGGGCTGTCCCTGTACTTCCTGGATGTCACCGAGCGGCGGCTCGGGCGCGAGCTGGCCAAGGACACGACCGACCGTCTGGAGCTGCTGGCCCGGGTCAGCGCCGAGCTCGCGGAGGCCGGCCTGGACATCGAGGGGGCCGTGGCCCGGCTCTCCGAGCTCGTCGTCCCGCAGCTCGCGGACTGGTGCGTCGTGAGCCTGCTCGACGAGGACCGGCTCCGCGACGTCGGGTCCTGGCACCGCGACCCGGCCCTGCGCCCGGTCCTTGACGACTACGTCGCGACCCGCCTCGTCGGCCGCACCGACCAGGGCGTCGTCGAGCAGGTCCGGCAGACCGGCCGCCTGGTCGAGCAGCGGGCAGGTGTCCTCGGGGACGTCCTGCCGCTGCTGGGCTCGGACCGGGCCGCCGCGGCGCTCGTCACGCTCGACCCGTGCTCCCTGGTTTCGGTGCCGCTGACCGCGCGCACCTCCCTGACCGGCATCCTCAGCCTGGTCCGCACCAGCACCCGGGCGCCGATGACGGCCAGCGAGGTCGCCACGACCCGCGAGATCGCCCTCCGGGCCGGGCTGGCGCTGGAGAACGCCCGGCTGTACGCCAAGCAGGAGTCGTTGGCCGAGCAGCTGCAGGTCAGCCTCCTGACGACCCCTCCGGAGCCCGACCACTGCCAGATCGTCGTGCGCTACTCCCCCGCGGCCGAGGTTGCCCGGGTCGGTGGCGACTGGTTCGACTCGTTTCTCCAGCGCGACGGCGCGACGGTGCTGGTCATCGGCGACGTGATGGGGCACGACACCGCCGCTGCTGCGGCGATGGGGCAGGTCCGGGGGCTGCTGCGTGGGATCGCGTGGCACAGCGGGGACGCCCCAGCCGCAGTGCTGTCCGGGCTGGACGCCGCGATGCAGGGACTGCTGGTGACGACGACGGCCAGTGCCGTCGTCGCCCGCCTGGAGCAGGACGAGGGCGAGCGGAAGCGTGGCATCACCCGGCTGCGGTGGTCCAACGCCGGACACCCGCCGCCGATGCTCATCGACCCGCACGGCCAGGTGCAGCCGCTCGTCGCGCTGGACAACGAGCTGC
>JAYTHS010000056.1:0-1849 GCA_043732345.1 Frankiales bacterium
AGCTGCCGCGCCATCGCCTCGAGCCGGTCGGCCTCCGTGCGCTCGGTCTCGCTCAGCCCGTAGGCCTGCCCGAGGGCCCGCCGCAGGCCGGTCACGGCGCCAGTCGCACCGCCCCAGGTCTGCTGCGCGCGCAGGATGCCCAGCACTAGGTCGATCAGCGGCGCGTCGACCGGGGGCTGGCCGAGCACGTGCAGGCCGTCCCGGATCAGGACGTCCTTGACCTCGCAGAGGTAGCCGTCCAGATGCAGGACGAACTCGTCGAACTCCTCCTGCTCCGGCGACTCCGACACGTGCAGGTCGTGGTGCAGCTGGGCCGCCGTCACGAGCTCCCAGATCTGCGTCCGCAGGACCGGCACCTTCGCGGGGTCCAGGGCCTGGACGGTGGCGTACTCGTCGAGCAGGTGCTCCAGGCGGGCCATCTCGTCGTAGGTGTCGGCTCGTGCCATCGGCGGGACCAGGTGGTCCACGACGGTCGCGTGACCGCGCCGCTTGGCCTGCGTCCCCTCGCCGGGGTCGTTGACGATGAACGGGTAGAACAGCGGCAAGTCACCCAGGACCGCGTCGGAGGAGCAGGAGGCCGACAATCCGAGGCCCTTGCCGGGCAGCCACTCCAGCGTGCCGTGCTTGCCCAGGTGGATGATGGCGTCAGCGCCGAAGTCCCGCGCCAGCCAGCGGTAGGCCGCCAGGTAGTGGTGAGAGGGCGGCAGGTCGGGGTCGTGGTAGATCGCGATGGGGTTCTCCCCGAACCCGCGCGGCGGCTGGATCGCCAGCACGATGTTGCCGTACGTCAGCGCGGCCAGCACGATGTCGTCGCCGTCGACGTAGAGCGAACCGGGCGGCGGGCCCCAGTGCTCGAGCACCTTGTCCCGCAGGTCCGCCGGCAGCTCCTCGAACCACCCCCGGTAGGTCGCGAGCGGCACCCGGGCAGCGGCCTGCGACAGCTGCTCCTCCGTCAGCCACTCGACGTCGTGCCCACCTGCCGCGATGAGCGTGTGGACGAGGGTGTCACCGTCCTCCGGCAGGCACCCCTTCCCACCTCCGGCGGGGCCTCCCACGTCGTACCCGGCCTCGCGCATCGCCTGCAGCAGCAGCACGGCGCTCGCGGGGGTGTCCAGCCCGACGGCGTTGCCCACCCGCGCGTGCTTCGTCGGGTACGACGAGAGCACCAGCGCGACCTTCTTGTCCGCGTTGGGCACGGCGCGCAACCGGGCGTGCGCGACCGCGATGCCAGCCACCCGGGCGGCCCGCTCAGGGTCGGCGACATAGGTGGGGACGCCGTCCGGGCCGCTCTGCTTGAAGGAGAAGGGCACGGTGATGAGCCGCCCGTCGAACTCCGGGATCGCGACCTGCATCGCGGCGTCGATGGGGGCCAGCCCGGCGTCGCTGGCCTCCCAGTCCGCGCGACTGCTGGTGACGCAGAGCCCCTGCAGGACCGGAACGTCCAGGGCCTGCAGGGCGCGGGCGTCCCACGTCTCGGCGTCGCTCTGGTTGCTGCCCCCGCCGGCCAGGACCGTCACGACCAAGGCGTCGACTCGACCGGCGAGCAGCTCGCTCACCGCCGGGATCTGCCCGTCGGACCCGGGCCGCAGCGAGGCGACGTAGACCGGCAGCGCGTTGGCCCCGCGGTCCTCCAGCGCGTCGCACAGCACGTCCACGAAGCCGGTGTTGCCCGACAGCTCGTGGGCCCGGTAGAAGACCACGCCCACCGTCGGACGACCCGGCGCGGCCGCACGGCTCCCGTGTACGCCGTACGCCGGCAGCGGGCGCGGGGCCGCGAAGCCGTGACCGGTGAGCAGCACGGTGTCGGACAGGAACGCGACCAGCTCGCGCAGGTTGTCGACGCCCCCCT
>JAYTHS010000057.1:0-6424 GCA_043732345.1 Frankiales bacterium
GCGAGCCGGACGTCCTCCCGGTCCGTCCCGGTGGGCACCGGCACGAGCCGGCCCTCCACCTTGCTGACCGCTTTGCTCGTCACGACCAGGACGTCCCCGTCCTGCAGGTCGGCGGCCTCAGCGATCAGCGCCGCGAGGTCGTTGCCGGGCCGCAGCTCGGGCACTCCCCGCACCGGGATGACGAGATAGCTCCCCGCAGGCTCGGGGGACGTGGTCACGGTTGCCTGTTCCTCTGGTGTCTGAAGGGGTGAGTCTGTCATGCCCCGCACCCTTCGGCCCGCCGCTCACCCGGTGGGCCGGCCCTCAGGAGAGCAGCGGAAGGGGCGCAGGTGACCGGCGGCGGGCAGCGGCATGTCGCTCCGCGGGCACCTCGCCGTACGTCGTGGTGCGCTGCCGGGGCGTGCGGCCGGCGCTGGTCACGAGCTCCTCGAGGTCCTTGACGCTCTTGCGGCTGCCGTGCTGGCTGCCCGCCATGCGGCTGATCGTCTCCTCCATCAAGGTGCCGCCGAGGTCGTCCACGCCGCCCGAGAGAACCTGCCGGCACTGGTCTACCCCGAGCTTGACCCAGCTGCACTGCACGTGATCGATGGCCCCGGACAGCACCAGGCGGGCGACCGCGTGCACCGCCCGGTTGTCGCGGACGGTCGGGCCGGGGCGCGCGAGACCGGCCAGGTAGATCGGGGCGTTGGTGTGCACGAACGGCAGCGGGACGAACTCGGTGAAGCCTCCCGACTCCTGCTGCAACCGCCGCAGCAGCAGCAGGTGTGCCGCCCAGTGCGGCGGCTGGTCGACGTGGCCATACATCATCGTGCTCGTCGTCGGCAGGCCGATCCCGTGGGCGGTCTGGACCACCTCGATCCACTGCGACGTGGGGAGCTTGCCCTTGGTGAGCACCCAGCGGACGTCGTCGTCGAGGATCTCCGCGGCCGTCCCGGGCAGGCTGTCGACACCCGCCTCGCGCACGGCCTGGAGGAACTCGCGGATGCTGAGCTGCATCCGGGCCGCACCGTTGACGACCTCCATCGGTGAGTAGGCGTGCAGGTGGATCCCCGGAGCCCCGCGCTTCACCGCCCGGGCGAGGTCGAGGTAGGCCGTCCCGGGCAGCTGCGGGTCGATGCCCCCCTGCATGCAGATCTCGGTCGCCCCGACGGCCCACGCCTCGGCCGCCCGCTGCTCCACCTCCTGCAGCGACAGCGAGAAGGCGTCAGCGTCCGTGCGGCGCTGGGCGAACGCGCAGAACCGGCACCCCGTGTAGCAGACGTTGGTGAAGTTGAGGTTCCGGTTCACGACGTAGGTCACGTCGTCGCCAACGGCGTCCCGCCGCACCTCGTCGGCCCACCGCACGACCGCCTCCAGGTCCGGACCGTCTGCGACCAGCAGGCTGAGCACGTCCTTCTCGGTGAGCGCCGACGGGTCCCGACGCAGCGCCGCGGCGACGTCGGTGTCGAGCCGCTGCGGTGCCCCGACGAGCCGGCCGACCTCCGACCAGTCGCCGTAGACGTCGTCGAAGTCGCTGCGCCGGTCGGCTAGACGCCCGGCAGTATCGACGGTCTCGTGCAGGTCGGTCCGGCCGGTGCTGCTGAGCCCACCGTCCGGCTCCTGCCACGGCAGCCCGACGGGCAGCACGTCGGCGGCAAGTCCGTCGGCACCGCGCAGCGCGTCGACGTGGGCCTGCAGGCGGGGGTCGAGCCACGGTTCGGCGAGGTACGGCGGGTGCGCGGTCAGCCGCTCCGTCAGGACGAAACCGGCTTCGGCAGTGACCCGGGCCAGGTCGTCCAGGTGCGGCCAGGGCCGCTCGGGGTTGACGTGGTCGGGTGTCAGCGGGCTGACGCCGCCCCAGTCGTCGACGCCGGCGTCCAGCAGGGCCCGGGTCTGCTCGAGGTCCACGAGGTTCGGGGGGGCCTGGACCCGCATCCGGGGCCCCATGACCAGCCGGGTGACGGCGACGGCGGCGAGGAACTCCTCGAGGTCGGCGTCGTCGACGTGGCGCATCGCGGTGTCGGGCTTGGCCCGGAAGTTCTGCACGATCACCTCCTGCACGTGACCGTGCCGGGCGTGGCTGGCCCGGATCGCGAAGATGGTCTCGGCCCGGTCCCCGACCGACTCGCCGATCCCGATCAGAAGTCCCGTGGTGAAGGCGATCCCGTGGCGACCCGCGTCCTCGAGGACCCGCAGCCGCACGGCCGGGACCTTGTCCGGTGAGCCGCGGTGGGCGGGGAGGTCGGCCGTGGTCTCGAGCATCATCCCCAAGCTCGGGGCCACCGGCTTGAGCCGCTGCAGCTCTGCCCAGCTCATGACCCCGGGGTTAAGGTGCGGCAGCAGGCCGGTCTCCTCGAGCACCGCGACGGCGCAGGCACGCACGTAGGACAGCGTGTCGTCGTACCCGGCCTCCTCGAGCCACTCCTGCGCTGCCGGCCACCGCTTCTCGGGGCGGTCCCCCAGGGTGAACAACGCCTCCTTGCAGCCCAGCGCCGCGCCCTGGCGGGCGATGTCCAGGACCTCGTGCATCGACAGGTACGGCGCGGCGACCCGGCCCGGTGTCGTGGCGAAGGTGCAGTAGTGGCAGCGGTCCTGGCACAGCCGGGTCAGCGGGATGAACACCTTGCGGCTGTAGGTCACCGTGCCGGGGCGACCGGCATCGACCAGGCCCTGGTCGCGCACCCGGGCAGCCTCACGGCACAGCTGTGCGAGGGCCTCGCCGCGGGCGGACAGCAGGGCCGTGGCCTCGTCGACGTCCAGCGCCTTGCCGTCGCGTGCCCTCGCCAGCGCCCGGCGCAGACCGTGGTCTGTGTCCCCCAACGCGACCCCTCCTGTCTTCGGCGCTCCCGTCGGTGCGACCGCCGGGGAACCGTAACGCCCGGCCCGCCGACCGACCCGCTGAGAGGGACCGGACACCGGCCCCGTCACCGGGCGGCGGCGTCCTCGTCGGTCCGATCGACGTCCTCCCCGGTCCGGTCCGCGTCCTTGTCGAAGGTGACCTCGATCCGCTCGAAGCCCTTGGTCCGCTGCGCAAGCGCCTGCTCGGTGTAGGCACGCTCGTCGGCCGGTGTCAGCACGACGTCGTCGGTCAGGGGGGTCAGCAGGGCGCGGGGCCAGAGCCTGCCGACCCGGACGGCGTTGGCCTCGGCGCTCAGGACCACGATGAGCGACGTGACGTACAGGAACGCGATTAGGCCCAGGACCAGCGCGAACAAGCTGTTGGTCGCGCTGGCGTGACGGATCGTGCGGGTGACGTAGGCCTTGCCACCGAGCTGCAGCAGCTGCCACGCCACGGCCGCCGAGACGGCTCCAGGCAGGACGTCCCGTACCGACAGGGCCCGCGTGGTGGCGAGGCGGAAGCCGACCACGAAGGCCCCGATGTTCACGACGACGGCCGCGACGAGCGTCACGACCCGGACCCCGGACCCGAGCGCACCCGCGCCGCCGGAGACCGCCGACAGGCCGGTGGTCAGGACGACCGCCGTCCCGACGGTCCCGAGCAATAGCAGTGCCCGGCCACGTGCCCTGATCGGGTTGGGCCGGTCGTTGCGAGGCACCGCCCAGACGGTGTTCATGGCGCTCTGCCCTGCCAGGGCGACGCCGAGCCCGCCGTACACGGCCCCGAGCAGGCCCACGACGACACCGATGGTCCCGCCGCTGAGGCGCTCGGGGGTGCCCAGCTGCCCGCCGATGACGGGGAACTGCCGCAGCGCCGAGCCCAGCACCGCCTGCTGCATCGCCGGGTCGCCTCGCAGGACCACGCTGAGCACCGTGGAGGCCAGCAGCAGCAGCGGAAACAGCGACAGGAACGCGTAGTAGGTGATCAGGGCGGCCAGGTGTCCACCGTTGTCGTCGAAGAACTTGTACGCCACTGCCAGCGGGTAGCCGGCCCGGCTGTGCCGGCGCTGGTAGGCGTCGACCCGTGCGGTGAGCCCCATCGGACCCCCTTCCCTGTCTGAGTCTTCCCCGGCGGTGGGCAGGGGAAGCCCCGCCGTGCTGGCGCTGGTCCGTCCGGCCCAACGGCCGCAGCTGGACGGACGCACCGATTCAGTCACCAAGGGCCATGGTCGTAGGCGCCGTCAACGGCCGGCCTCGACCCCACGAGCGTGCTCCAGCTGTTGCAGGGCTGGGCCGTCCTGGGGGCCAGCGCCTGGGACATCCGGCCCGGCGCCGCCCGGTCGTGGACACCTGAGTCGTCGCCGTCGTCACGGGCAGCGGGGGGCAACCCGGCCCGCGCTGGGGTAGGCAATGGGGGACGCTCACCCCCACGCTTGGAGCACCTGTGTCGATGGACACCCCGATCCGCACCGCTGGACCGACGCCCGACCCGTCGCCGGTCGTCGTCGCGTGGCCCGGCACGCCGTACCCGCTGGGCGCGACGTACGACGGGACAGGCACCAACTTCGCGCTGTTCAGCGAGGTCGCCGACCGGGTGGAGCTGTGCCTGTTCGACGACGCACTGGTCGAGACCCGGGTGCAGCTCAAGGAGCGGGACGCCTTCGTCTGGCACGGCTACGTGCAGGGCATCGGCCCGGGCCAGCGCTACGGCTTCCGGGTGCACGGCCCGTTCGACCCGACGCTGGGGCACCGCTGCAACCCGGCCAAGCTGCTGATGGACCCCTACGCCAAGGCCATGGACGGCACGATCGTGTGGGGCGAGGGCGCCTTCTCCTACCGCTTCGAGGACCCCGACGCCTTCAACGACACCGACTCGGCGCCGCAGATGCCCCGCTCGGTCGTCATCAGCCCGTACTTCGACTGGGACCACGACCGGCACCCCCGCACGCCCTACAACGAGACCGTCATCTACGAAGCGCACGTCAAGGGCCTCACGATGACGCACCCGGGCATCCCGCAGGCGATCCGCGGCACCTACGCCGCCATCGCCCACCCCGCGATGATCGAGCACTACAAGCGCATCGGTGTCACCGCGATCGAGCTCATGCCTGTCCACCAGTTCGTCCACGACAGCCACCTCGCCAAGCACGGAAAGCACAATTACTGGGGCTACAACACGATCGGCTTCCTCGCGCCGCACAACGACTACAGCTCCTCGGGCCAGCGCGGCCAACAGGTCCAGGAGTTCAAGGCCATGGTGAAGGCGCTGCACGCCGAGGGCCTCGAGGTCATCCTGGACGTCGTCTACAACCACACCGCCGAGGGCAACCACATGGGCCCGACCCTGAGCTTCCGGGGGATCGACAACGCCGCCTACTACCGCCTCGTGGACGACGACCGCCGTCACTACTACGACACCACCGGCACCGGGAACACGCTGCTGATGAAGCACCCGCACGTCCTGCAGCTGATCATGGACTCGCTGCGCTACTGGGTGCTGGAGATGCACGTCGATGGCTTCCGGTTCGACCTGGCCAGCTCACTGGCACGCCAGTTCCACGAGGTCGACCGCCTGTCGGCGTTCTTCGACCTGGTGCAGCAGGACCCGGTGATCAGCCAGGTCAAGCTCATCGCCGAGCCGTGGGACATCGGCGAGAACGGCTACAACGTCGGCGGTTTCCCACCTCTGTGGACCGAGTGGAACGGCAAGTACCGCGACACCGTCCGCGACTACTGGCGCGGCGACGAGGCAACCCTTGCGGAGTTCGCCTCCCGCCTCACCGGCTCCTCCGACCTCTACGAGCAGGACGGCCGGCGACCGTTCGCGTCCATCAACTTCGTCACCGCGCACGACGGCTTCACCTTGCACGACCTCGTCAGCTACAACAACAAGCACAACGAGGCGAACGGCGAGGACGGCAACGACGGGGAGCGCCACAACCGCTCCTGGAACTGCGGGGTCGAGGGCGAGACCGACGACCTCGACGTGCAGGCCTTGCGCGAGCAGCAGAAGCGCAACTTCCTGGCCACCCTGTTCCTGAGCCAGGGCGTCCCGATGCTGCTCCACGGCGACGAGCTGGGGCGCACGCAGGGCGGCAACAACAACGTCTACGCCCAGGACAGCGAGATCGCCTGGGTCGACTGGGAGCGCGCCGCCGAGTACGACGTCCTCACCGAGTTCACCGCCCGGCTGGCCAAGCTCCGCCGCGAGCACCCGGTCTTCCGGCGCCGCCGGTTCTTCCGCGGCCGACCCGTCAAGGGCAGTCCGCTCGAGGACATCGGCTGGTACACCCCGGACGGCGCCGAGATGGGCGACAACGACTGGGACCGCGGCTACGCCCGATCGGTCTCCGTCTTCCTCAACGGCGAGGCCATCCGGGAGCCCGACGCTCGAGGCGAACGGGTCAAGGACGACCAGTTCTGGTTGTTGTTCAACGGGCACCACGAGGACCTCGACTTCGTCCTTCCCGACGTCGGCGCGGGTGAGTTGTGGGCGGTCGAGCTCGACACCGCCGCGCCCCTGCGCGACGACGCGGTGCCGCGCAGCGTCAAGGCTCAGGAACCGCTCAGTGTCGAGGGCCGCTCGGTCGTCCTGCTGCGCAAGGTG